>DASYCS010000225.1:0-2077 GCA_036500025.1 Mesorhizobium sp.
AACACGTTGCGCTGGCTTGCATAGAGCGAGGCTTTCTCGATCAGCCATTTGGCGTCGCCCACGCATTCGGCGGCGATCAGGATGCGCTCGGCATTCATGCCGGAAAGAATGTAGCGGAAGCCCTTGCCCTCTTCCCCGACCGGGTTTTCCGCCGGCACGCGCACATTGTCGAAGAACACTTCGGTGGTGGCGTGGTTCATCATGGTGCGGATCGGGCGGATGGTCAGCCCGTTTCCCAGCGCCTCGCGCATGTCGAGGATGAAGACCGACAGCCCGTCCGTTCGCTTGGCCACCTGGTCGCGCGGCGTGGTGCGGGCAAGAAGCAGCATCAGGTCGGAATATTCCGCGCGGCTCGTCCATATTTTCTGGCCGTTGATCACATAGTGGTCGCCCTCGCGGCGCGCGAAGGTGCGCAGCGAGGTGGTGTCGGTGCCGCTGGTCGGCTCGGTGACGCCGAATGCCTGAAGCCGCAATTCGCCCGCCGCCACCTTGGGCAGGTAGCGCTGCTTCTGCGCCTCGTTGCCGTGCCGCAGCACGGTGCCCATGACGTACATCTGCGCATGGCAGGCGCCGCCATTGCCGCCGGAGCGCTGGATTTCCTCCAGCACGGCGGCGGCCGCCGAAAGCGTCAGCCCGGCCCCGCCATATTCCTCGGGGATCAGCGTGGCGAGGTAGCCGGCCTCGGTCAACGCGTCGACGAAGGCGGCGGGATAGGCGCGCTCGGCGTCGAGCTTGCGCCAGTATTCGCCGGGAAAGCGCTCGCACAGCTTGCGCACCGCCTCGCGGATTTCCTTGTGGTCTTCGGCTTCGAACATCAGCTATTGCGGGCGTCAAGCCCGCCCTTTTCAGTGGGAAACAGGCCAAGCGCGCGCACCGGCGCATCGTCCGGCAGCGCCAGTATGGCGGCGATCAGCGCTTCGGCGCGGGCATCCCCGATGCCGCCACCGGCCAGGATCGCGCGCGCCTTGGCAGACAGTTCGGCAGCCGTCACCGGGTTTTCAGGGTCGCCCTTGGCTTCCCTGCGCAACGCCGTGAAGCGACGGCCATCCACGGTGTCGACGGTCAATTCCGCGCCCCAGGCGCGTGGATAGGCGGCGTCTACGCCGGCGGCGACGCCGACCTCGGCCATGGCGCGCAGGGCGGCCAGCCGCGCGCGGGCATCTGCGTCGAAGCTCGCTTGCACCACAGCTCCATCGGCAAGGGCGGCGGCCACGCAATGCTGGATCGAGAATTTGGCGCTGTAGGGGTCCTGCGGCAGCGGCCTGTCGCAAACGTCGAGCGTGGCCTGGTAGACCCCGACCGCGACATGCGCGATCTCAGCGCCGCCGATCTCGCCATGCAGGGCGATGGCGGCGTCGATCGCGGGGTGGGTGTGGCGGCAGCAGGGCCATGGCTTGATCGAGGTGCGGGTAAGCTCCCACGGCCGGTCCGGTCCGGCGCTCACCGCCTCGGGTTGGGGATCGGGGCAAAGGCCGGCGAAGAAGCCTTTCTTGCCTTCCAGTATTTCATCCGGCCCGGTGAAGCCTTCCGCCGCCATCAGCGCGGCGAGCACGCCGGATTCGGCGGCGCGTGCGGTGTGCAGGTGCTTGCTCATCGCGCCGGTTTCGAGGAACTGCCACAGGCCGGAAGATTGCGTGCCGGCATTGCCCAGCGCCCATACGGTCCGCTCCTCCGACAGGCCGATCAGTTCCGCCGCAGCCATGGCCGAGCCGAACGGCCCGCAGGTCGAGGTGTTGTGCCAGATGCGGTAATGCGCCTTGCCGGCGGCCATGCCGACGCGGCAGCAGGCCTCGTAGCCGGCCAGCACCGCTTCCAGGAAAGCGACGCCGCCGAGGTTGTCGCGCGCGCAAACGGCAAGGGCGGCGGGGATGACGACGCAGCCCGGATGGGTGACGGAATCGCGGTGCAGGTCGTCCATTTCGAGAATGTGCGAAAGCCCGCCATAATAGAAGGCGCGGCGCGCGGTGTCGGCGGCGCCAAGCGGCGCGACAGCCTTGAGGATGCGCGCCGGCTCGGTCTTCAGCGCGCCCAGCGCGCAGGCCAGCGTGTCGAGCACGAACAGCGCCGCCTGTTCGAG
>DASYCS010000226.1:0-3933 GCA_036500025.1 Mesorhizobium sp.
ACGCGGTCGCCCTTGCGGGTAACCGCGCCCGGCTCCACGATCAGCACATCGCCATTGCGGTAGAGCGGCAGCATGGAATCGCCGTGGACTTTCAGGGCATAGGAACCCGCCGTCGACTGCGCCGGCAGTTCGATCAGGTCCCAGCCATGCCCCGCGGGAAAGCCGGCGTCGTCGAAAAAACCGCCGGCGCCGGCTTGTGCGAAGCCCATCAGCGGAACTGTCGGGCGCTGCACCGGCAAGGCATCCGCATCTTCCCGGCCGCCGTTCAACAGCGCCATGAACTCGTCCAGCGATGCGCCGGTCGCCTCGATGATCTTGGCCAGCGATTCCGTGGACGGCCAGCGCGGTCGGCCATCGGAGGCCAGCCGCTTCGACTTGTTGAAGGCGGTCGAATCAAGCCCGGCGCGCTTCGCCAGACCTGAAGCCGACAGCGAATACCGCTCGGCAAGGGCGTCGATGGCGGCCCATACGCGCTCATGCGAAAGCATGGCGTGCCCTCCTTCGGGACAGGAAAAAATACCTCGACTACGGTACTAGACCGACAATGCGCCGCTGTCGAGCCGAAACAGCGCCGGCTTCGCCTAACCCCGCGCGGCGAGGAAAGCCGGCAGATCGGCGATCGAATCGAGCAGGACATCGGCCATTGCGGCCAGCGACTGGCGCGTACCGGTGCCGGAAAGCACGCCGATGGCCAGCCCGCAATCGCCGGCGCGGGCCATTTCGAGGTCGTGGCGGTTGTCGCCGACCATGGCGATTTCGGCCGGGCGCAGGCCGGTCAGGTCGCAAAAGGCCAGCACGGTGTCGGGCGCCGGCTTGGGGTTGGCGACCGCGTCATAGCCATAGGCGGCGGTGAACATCTGGGCGATGCCAAGCCCCAACAGCGTCTGTTCCGCCCCCTTGGTCGAATCGTTGGTGGCGACGCCGAGGCGAAAGCCGGATGCATGCAGGCTGGCGATGGCATCCTTGGTGCCGGGCAGCGCCACCGCCTTGAGCGCGCCCTCCCTGGCGGTAACGGTATCGAATTTGGCGATCATCGCCCGCTTCCGGTCCTGATCCACCCCTGGATACCAGAGGCCGACGATATCGGCGTTGGTTCCGGCCGCGAACACCGAATCGCTCTTGAAGGCGCGGGCTTCGAAGTCATAGCCGGCAAGCTGCATCAGCCTGTCGGCCTCGCTTCGATCTTCTCCCGCCGCCTCCATCGCCATGCGGTCGCCGATGGCGAACCATGTCGCCTGGAAATCGACCAGTGTTCCGTCCTTGTCGAAAAGAATGCCCTTGATGCCCGCCAAGCCCGCTACTCCAATCCGCGCAGATGGCGGATATGTCCTACGAGGCCGGCGGTCGAGGCGTCCTTCTTCGCGGCATTTTCCTTGCCTTCCACGACAGGCAGCAATTGCGTCGCCAGTTCCTTGCCCAGTTCCACGCCCCACTGGTCGAAGGAATTGATGTCGTAGAGCGTGCCCTCCACGAAGACCCTGTGCTCATAGAGCGCGATAAGGCGGCCAAGCGTGCGCGGATCGAGCTTGCGATAGAGGATCGTCACGGTCGGCCGGTTGCCGGAAAAGACCCGGTGCGGCGCGATCTTGTCGACCTGTTCCGGCTTCATGCCCTTGGCCAGCATCTGCGCGCGCGCCTCCTCCAGCGTGCGGCCGCGCATCAGCGCTTCCGACTGCGCCAGGCAATTAGCCAGCAAAAGATCGTGGTGATGCTTCAGCTGCGGCTCATGGCCGACGGCCGCCGCCAGGAACTCGATGGGAATGATATCGGTGCCCTGATGCAGAAGCTGGAAGAAGGCGTGCTGGCCGTTGGTGCCGGGCTCGCCCCAGACCAGCGGGCCGGTCGGCGTCGGCGCCGCGTCGCTCTCAAGCGTCACGCTCTTGCCGTTCGATTCCATGTCGAGTTGTTGCAGATAGGCCGGCAGGCGCGACAGGCGCTGGTCGTAGGGGATGACGGCGCGCGCCGGATATTTGCAGACGACGCGGTGCCACCAGCCGACCAGGCCGAGTAGCGCCGGCAGGTTGCGCATCAGCGGCGTATTGCGGAAATGCTCGTCCATCTCATGCGCGCCGCCGAGGAAGGCGCGGAAATTGCCCGGACCAACCGAGATCATCACGGGCAGGCCGATGGCGCCCCACACCGAATAACGGCCGCCGACCCAATCCCAGAATCCGAAGACGCGGTCCTTTTCGATGCCGAATTTGGCGACGAGGTCGAGCGCCGTCGAAACGGCGGCGAAATGCTTGCCGACCGCCGCCGCTCCAAGCGCCTTCTCTACCCATTTGCGGGCGGTGGCGGCGTTGGTCATGGTCTCGACCGTGGTGAAGGTCTTCGAGGCGATGATAAACAGCGTCGTTTCGGCCGAAAGGCCTTTCAGTGTGTCGTGGATATGCGCGCCGTCGATGTTGGAGACGTAGTGCGCGCGCGGCCCGTCATGGTAGGGGGCCAGCGCCAGCGTCGCCATGGCCGGGCCGAGATCGGAACCGCCAATGCCGATATTGACGATGTCGGTGATCTTCTTGCCGGTGGCGCCCGGCGCCTTGCCGGATCGGATGGCGTCGGCAAACACACCCATCGCATCCAGCACCGAAAGCACGTCGGCCTGTATGTCCTGGCCATCGACGGTCAGCCCCTTGCCGTCCAGATTACGCAGCGCGGTGTGCAGCACGGCGCGGTCTTCGGTCACATTAATGTGCTTGCCGGAAAACATCGCGGCCCGCCGGCCCTCGACATCGGCGGCCTTGGCCAGCTCTTCCAGCAATTCCATCGTGCGCGCATCGACCGCGCATTTGGACCAGTCGAGCAGCAGGTCGCCATCGGCGGCGGAAAAGCGCGAGAAACGCCCGGAATCATTGGCGAATGCCCCGCGCATGTCGCGCAGGCCCGCTGCGTGCTGGTCCTGCAATGCGCCAAGTGTTTTTTGAAAGGCCGAATTTGCCAATTGTGCGACTCCTTATCTTCGGGTTGCCGCCACCTTATCAGACATGGCGGCGGCGCAAGAGGGCATCGCACAACGGCCAAGCAAACTTGTTCGGCGTGGCAAGCTGGCGCAGTGGATTGGGCCACGATCGATCACTGGCATAAATCGTTATGATAAGAAAAATTCATTGGCGCAACGCCTTGTGCCAGGAATACGGTCCACTGGTCCACCGAAGCGAAAAAGGGTGGCCACGAAGGAGCGCCTGTCATGCCACAGCGAAACGATACGGCGATATGGTCCGGCCTCTTCCGTATTTCAGCTGAATCCGGCCAGACATTGCAGGCGCAGATCAGGCAGGCGATCGTCGCCGCCATTCTCGACCGGCAGATCGCGGCTTCGATGCCGCTGCCTTCCTGCCGGATATTGGCGGAAAAGCTCGGCGTGGCGCGCGGCACCGTGGTGCTGGCCTTCCAGCAACTGGTCGACCAGGGTTTTCTGGTGGCGCGCGAGCGGCGTGGCCATTTCGTCAACCCGGAAGTACTGGCGACCCCGGCCAAACCGCACCAGAAGGCCCCCGACCAGGCCAACGAGATCGACTGGAAGGCGCGCCGCCAGATCGCGGCGAGCGACATGCCGCCGCCCAACAAGCACGACAACTGGATCAAGTCGTCCTACCCCTTCGTCTACGGCCAGTTCGACCCGACGCTGTTTCCAACCGCCGAATGGCGCGAGTGCAACCGCATGGCGCTAGCCGTGCTGGAAATCCGCAACTGGGCTTCCGACATGGTCGACCGCGACGATCCGCTTTTGATCGAGCAGATCCAGGCGCGGCTGTTGCCGCGGCGCGGCATCTTCGCCAATCCCGACGAGATCATCGTGACGCTGGGCGCGCAGCACGCGCTTTACATGCTGGCGACGCTTTTGATGGCCAAGGGTTCGAAAGTGGCGATGGAAGACCCCGGCTACCCCGACGCCCGCTCGATCTTCCGGCTGGCCGGCGCGGAAATCCAGCC
>DASYCS010000227.1:0-5138 GCA_036500025.1 Mesorhizobium sp.
GCGGTGGTGGAGCTTGGCGGCGGCCGCCGCAGGCCGGACGAGCGGATAGACCACTCGGTCGGCTTCAGCGGGCTTGCCCCCATCGGCGCGCAGGTGGCGCGGGGCGACACGCTGGCGCTGGTCCATGCTCGCACGCGCGAAGAGGCTGAAAGGGCGGCGATGGCGGTGCTGGGTTCCTACAAGACAGGCCCGGCAAAGCCTTCGCTGAAAAAGCCGGTCGTCCGGCGGATTGCGGCGCGTTAGGCTAAACTTGCGCTACTGCACCAACAGCAAAGTGCTGTCTTGCGCCTGGAACTTGCCCAGCCTGTTCAGGAAGCTCATGCCGATCAGGTTGGTTTGCAACGCCTTGTCGTCCAGCACGACGGCCTGAACGTCATCGATGGCGATCTTGCCGATCTGCAAGGTGTCGAGGTTTACAATCGCCGCGCGGGTGACGCCGTTGGCGGTCGAAACCGATTGATTGAAATCCGATGTGCTGAGCGAAATGCCGATCCGCCGCGCCGTCGATGTGTTGATCGCCACCAGCGTCGCACCGGTATCGATGAGCGCGTCGACCTGGCGTCCGTTCAGCTTGAACGCCGCCACATAGTGGCCCCGCCCATCGGAAGGCACGAGCACCTTGCGGCCAGCCGGCTGCGGCGTTGCCGCATTGCTTTCACGGGCGGCAAGCTTGATTTCAGCCGGCTTTGCCACGCCGGTTTCTCTGGAAGTTGCCGAAGACAGCAGGCGCTCGAACAGTTGTGGGTTCGACTGATAGCTGATCGAAACCGAAGCGGAGAGGGCGGCAAATATGGCGAGTATGAGAAGATTGCGCAGCATGGGCGGCCCCTTGAACAGGGCCAGCTAAGACACGCGAATGGTGTTTGCGGCTTTAATATAAGCGGTTTTGCAGCCGTTTACCGCGCGGTTTCGTCAATGAACGGTAAATGCGTTGGCTATTTGGTGCCGTACAAGCGGTCGCCGGCATCGCCAAGGCCGGGCAGGATATAGCCTTTTTCGTTCAACTGGCGGTCAATGGAGGCGGTGAACACCGGAACGTCCGGATGCGCGCTGGTGAAGCGTTCGATGCCTTCGGGCGCCGCCAGCAGGCACAGGAAGCGGATGTTGGTCGCGCCGCGCTCCTTCAGTTTCTCGATGGCCGCAATCGCCGAATTGGCGGTGGCCAGCATCGGGTCGACGACGATGATGAGCCGGTCGGCAAGGTCGCTCGGGGCCTTGAAGAAATATTCGACGGCCTCCAGCGTTTCATGGTCGCGGTAAAGGCCGATATGGGCGACCCGGGCCGCCGGCACGAGGTCGAGCAAGCCCTCAAGCAGGCCGTTGCCGGCGCGCAGCACCGAGGCGAACACCAGTTTCTTGCCTTCGAGAATGGGCGCTTCCATGGTTTCCATCGGCGTTTCGATGGTCGTGGTGGTCAGTTCCAGGTTGCGCGTCACCTCATAGCCGAGCAGCAGCGATATTTCACGCAGTAACCGCCGAAAGCCGGCCGTCGAAGTCTCCTTCTTGCGCATGATCGACAGCTTGTGCTGCACCAGCGGATGATCGACGACGGTGACGCCCTTCATGGTCTTCTCCTGAATTTCCAATTCTTGGATCGACCCTAACGGCAATGCACGGCCCAAGGAACGGGGCTGGCGCGGCGATTACGGCTTTTGCAGAAGAATCAGCGGGCGGACGCGCCATTTAGCCGGGCAAGCAAGGCCGCTTTGGTCTTGCGGTCGACAAAGGCGGCCTCGATGGCGGTGCGGGTGATGGCGGCGAGCGCCTTTTCGTCCATGCCGAAATGCCGGGCGGCATGGTCATATTCCTGCTTCAGCGAGGTGTGGAAAAACGGCGGGTCGTCGGAACTCAGCGTCACCTTGCAGCCCGCTGCCTTCAGTGCGGGGAACGGATGGTCGGCAAAGCCGGCGTAAATGCCAAGCGCGATATTGGAGCCGGGGCAGCATTCCAGCACGACGCCCTGCGCGGCGATGCGGCGGACAAGGTCGGGGTTTTCGATGGCGCGCACGCCGTGGCCGATGCGCGCGGGGCGGATATGGTCGAGTGCGGCGGCGACACTTTCCCAGCCCAGCAATTCGCCGGCATGAATGGTGATGCCAAGGCCCGCCTCGCGAGCGATTTCGAAGGCGCGCACATAGTCTTCGACATCGCCGACGCGTTCGTCGCCGGCGACGCCGAAGCCGGCCACCAGCGGGTGTCCGCATCTGGCGGCGAAGCGGGCGGCGCTTTCGATCGCCTCGACGCCGATGTGGCGCACGCCGGTGACGATCATGCGGCTTTCGATGCCGGTCTTGGCCCTGGCGCGCACCATGCCTTCGCCCAGCGCATCGGTATAGGTTTTGGGCGACAGGCCGGCCTTGATGGCGTGGTCCGGCGAGGTGAATATTTCCGAATAGATGGCGCCGTCGCGGGCAAGGCTGCTGAGATAGTGATCGGCCAGCAGCGCATAGTCCTCTTCGCTGCGGAAAAGGCTGGCGCAAAAATCGTAAGCGGCAAGGAAAGAGGTGAAGTCGTGCCAGACAAAAGCGCCGTCGCGGATGAAAGGAGAAGTGTCGCCGCCATATTTACGGGCCTGGCGGATGACAAGCTCGGGCGATGCCGCCCCTTCGATGTGGCAGTGAAGTTCTGCTTTCAAAGGCATCCTTGATCCCTGTCCTACAGCGGCCTTACACCGCGCCTTAAACAATAGCGCCCGGTAGCCTGATCGGCTATGGTCCCGCCGGTTTTAAGGCGGATCACAAGAATGTCAGTTGAGAGAACCAGAGCTTCGGGCGGCATGGAAACGTCCTACGGCTTCAGGCAGGTGCAGGCGGGCGAAAAGCAGCCGCTGGTCAACGATGTGTTCCACAAGGTGGCCAAGCGCTACGACATCATGAACGATCTGATGTCGGCGGGCATGCACCGCATCTGGAAAGACGCCATGGTGGCGTGGCTCAACCCGCCGAAAAGGCAGGGCTGGCGCGTGCTGGACGTGGCTGGCGGCACCGGCGACGTGGCCTTCCAGATCGTCGAGGCCAGCCACCGTCATGTCCATGCGACGGTGCTCGACATCAATGGTTCGATGCTTGGCGTCGGGCGCGACCGGGCCGAAAAGAAAGGGCTTGGCGCGAATAGCGATTTCGTCGAAGCCAATGCCGAGGAATTGCCCTTCGAAGACGGCGTTTTCGACGCCTATACGATCGCCTTCGGCATCCGCAACGTGCCGCGCATCGATGTGGCGCTTTCCGAGGCGTTTCGCGTGCTGAAGCCCGGCGGGCGGTTCATGTGCCTCGAATTCTCCGAAGTCGACATGCCGCTGCTCGACAAGGCCTATGAGGCTTGGTCGTTCAACGCGATCCCGAAGATCGGCAAGGCGGTGACCGGCGACGGCGAACCCTATTCCTATCTGGTCGAATCGATCCGGAAATTCCCCAATCAGGCAGAGTTCGCGACGATGATCGGGCGGGCCGGGTTCGAGCGCGTCAGCTTCCGCAATTATTCCGCCGGCATCGCCGCCGCCCATTCAGGCTGGAAGCTTTGAGGCAGGTGCGGCAATGAGCAGTCTGGGCGCCGGCCTGCGGCTCGTCAGAGCCGGCTGGGTGCTGGTGCGCGAGGGCGTGGTCGCGGCCCTGCCCGGCGACCAGCTTTCCGGCCTGCCCAAATTCGGCTGGCGGCTGGCGCGGCTTTTCACCCGCCGCCGCGCGCTGCGCTACCAGCGCAGCGACCGCCTGGCCAAGGCGGTGGGGCGGCTCGGGCCTTCCTATGTCAAGCTTGGCCAGTTCATGGCGACGCGGCCGGATGTGGTCGGCAACGACATCGCGCTCGACCTGGCGATGCTGCAAGACAAGATGCATACCTTTGACAAGGCCGATGCGATCCGCGCCATCGAGACTTCGCTTGGCCGGCCGATGCACGATCTCTATGCCAGCTTCGGCGATGCGGTGGCCGCCGCCTCGATCGCGCAGGTGCATTCGGCAACGGTTGCGGACAAGCCCGAGATAGTGGCCGTCAAGGTGATCCGGCCGGGGGTGAGGCGGCGCTTCGCCCACGACCTCGAAAGCTTCTTCCTCGCCGCGCGCTTGCAGGAAAAATACATCCCGTCCACGCGGCGCCTGCAACCGGTGGCGGTTGCGCAAACGCTGGCGCAGACGACCAAAATCGAGATGGACCTGCGGCTGGAGGCGGCGGCGCTGTCGGAACTGGGCGAGAACACCAGGGACGATCCCGGCTTTCGCGTGCCCTCGGTCGATTGGGAGCGCACCGGCCGCGACGTGCTGACGATGGAATGGATCGACGGCATCAAGATGAACGATGTCGCCGCACTCGCCGCTGCCGGCCACGACCTGAAAGGCATCGCTGCCAATCTCATCCAGTCGTTCCTGCGCCACACGCTGCGCGACGGCTTCTTCCATGCAGACATGCATCCGGGCAATCTGTTTGTCGAAGAGGACGGCACCATCGTTGCCGTCGATCTCGGCATCGCCGGGCGGCTCGGCAAGAAGGAGCGCCGGTTCTTGGCCGAAATTCTCTACGGGTTCATCACGCGCGACTATCTGCGGGTGGCGGAAGTGCATTTCGAGGCCGGTTACGTGCCGCGCCAGCACAATATAGCTGCTTTCGCGCAGGCTATTCGCGCCATCGGCGAGCCGATCCATGGCCAGCCGGCGGAAACCATCTCGATGGCCAAGCTGTTGACGCTGCTGTTTGAAGTGACCGAACTGTTCGACATGCAGACGCGACCCGAACTGGTGCTGCTGCAAAAGACCATGGTGGTGGTGGAAGGCGTGGCGCGCACGCTCGATCCGGCCTTCAACATGTGGAAAACCGCCGAACCGGTGGTGGGCGACTGGATACGCGGCAATCTCGGCCCGCGCGGCCTGCTCGGCGATGCGCGCGAAGGCGTCGGTGCGCTTGTAGCGCTGGCGCGCCAGGCGCCGGAGTTCGCTGCCCGCACGGAACGCCTTTCCCGCGAGATCGACCAGATGGCCGAGCACGGTTTGCGCCTCGACGAGGCGACGGCCAAGGCCATCGGCAAGGCGGAAGCCCGCGCCACGCGCTCCGGCCGGGTAGCGCTGTGGGTGATCGCGCTGGCGCTGGTCTATGTGGCGTGGAAGCTGGCGTGATGTTGGCATGATGCCAGCGGTTTGACTGCATTGATA
>DASYCS010000228.1:0-3828 GCA_036500025.1 Mesorhizobium sp.
TCGGCGCGTCGATGCCGCGCTCCAGGGCGATGCGGGCGGCGATGCCGGCGGTCGGCACGCCTTCGGCCAGCGGCCGCCCGGCCAGTTCCTCGCCGCGTCCCAGCGCCAGCCCATAGGCGAAATTGCGAGACTGCGGGGTCGAACAGGTTAAAAGAAGGTCGCCAAGGCCCGACAGGCCCATTAGGGTCTCCGGCTTCGCGCCGAAGGCCGCGCCGATGCGGCGCAGTTCGACAAAGCCGCGCGTCACCATGGCGGCCTGCGCGCTGGCGCCAAGGCCGGCCCCGGTCACAGCGCCGGCGGCGATGGCAAAGACGTTCTTCAGCGCGCCGCCGATCTCGACGCCGACAAGGTCGGCGCTCGAATAGCAGCGCAAATTGCGGGCGGAAAAGCGCGCCGCCAGTTCGCCCGCCATCCGTTCGTTCTGCGCGGCCACCACCACCGCCGTCGGCAGGCCCTTGGCGACGTCGGCGGCAAAGCTCGGTCCGGAAAGTGCGGCAATCGGATTGTCTGGCAGGATTTCGCCAACGATGCTCGACAGCAGCGCCCCCGTTTCGCGCTCGATGCCCTTGGCGCACAGCACCAGCGGGACGGATTGCGGCATGTGGTCCTTCGCCGCCGCCAGCACCGCGCGCAGCGACTGCGCCGGCGTCACCGCCAACACGCAATCGGTCCCGGCAAGCGCGGCGGCCATATCGCTCATCGCCTCGATGCCGGGGTCGAGGGTGATGCCGGGCAGGTAATGCCGGTTTTCGCGCCGGTTGATCGCCGCGACGGTTTCTTCGTCGCGCGCCCACAGCCGCACCCGGTGGCCGGCGCGCAGCATGGCCAGCGCCAGCGCGGTGCCCCACGCGCCGCCGCCGAGCACGCAAATCCGCCATTGTTTGCCAACGCCGGGTTTACCCATGCCGGGCTTGTCGTCGCTGGGCTTGCCCTCGTCGGGCTTGTCTGCGCCGGCGTTCATGCCTTTGCCCCGCGCCGGCCGGAGCCGATCATCGGTTCGGAAACGCTGTCCAGCGGCCAGCGCGAACGCGGCGCGAAATCGAAAGCGCCCGCCTCGACCTTGCCGGCGCGCAGCCGCTCGATACCGGCCCAGGCGATCATCGCGGCATTGTCGGAGCACAGTTTCAGCGGCGGCGCGACGAAGGTGAAACCGTGCGCCAGGCACAGGCCTTGCAGCGCGGATTTGACCGCCTGATTGGCGGCCACGCCACCGGCGACCACCAAGGTCGGGTTTTTTACGCCGGGAAATGTCTCGTGAAAGCGCGTCAGTGCGCGCAAGACGCGGTCGCTGAGCGTATCGGCCACCGCTGCCTGAAACGCGGCGCAGATATCGGCCACGTCCTGTTGGGTAAGCGGGGCAATGGCGCCTGCGGCCTGCCGCACGGCGGTCTTGAGGCCGGAAAAGGAAAAGTCGGGCTGGGCGGAGCCCTTCATCGGGCGCGGAAAGGCAAAGCGGGCCGGATTGCCGGAAAGCGCCGCCTTCTCGACATTGGGGCCGCCCGGATAGGGCAGGCCCAGCATCTTGGCCGTCTTGTCGAAAGCCTCGCCCAGTGCGTCATCGATGGTCGTCGCCCATCGCTGGTAATCACCGATGCCGCGCACGGCGACGATCTGCGTATGCCCGCCAGAAACCAAAAGCAGCAGGTAGGGGAAGGCGATGGCGTCGGTCAGCCTCGCGGTCAGCGCGTGGCCTTCGAGGTGGTTGATGGCGATCAGCGGCTTGCCGGCGGCGGCGGCAATCGCCTTGGCCGTCATCAGCCCGACAATCAGCCCGCCGACGAGGCCCGGACCGGCGGTGGCGGCGATGGCGTCGATCTCGTCAAGGCTGGTGCCCGCATCGGCAAGGGCTGCCTCGATAATGCCGTCCAGCGCCTCGACATGGGCGCGCGCGGCGATTTCCGGCACGACGCCGCCAAAGGCGGCATGTTCCTCGATCTGGCTGAACACGACATTTGAGAGGATTTTGGGCGACAGGATCGCGGGCGTGGACTCGTCGCCCAGCGCCACGACGCTGGCCGCCGTCTCGTCGCAACTCGTCTCTATGCCCAGAACGCGGATCAATTGGTCGCTGGTCCCCGAAGTTGTGCGGGCGTCCGTTCCCCGCTAGGAGTGGAAAACCCGGCTTGCCGGGGGTTATCACGGACGGCGCGCCATGCAAACACCATTGAAGATCGGAACGAGAGGCAGCGCGCTGGCGCTGGCGCAGGCGCGGGAAACGCGCTCGCGGCTGATGGCGGCGCATGGGCTGCCGGAAGATGCCTTCGAAATCATCGCCATTTCGACCAGCGGCGACCGCATCCAGAACCGGGCGCTGTCGGAAGCCGGCGGCAAGGGCCTTTTCACCAAGGAACTGGAAGAAGCGCTTTTCGAGCGCCGCATCGACATTGCCGTGCATTCGTCCAAGGACATGCCGACGCAATTGCCGGATGGGCTGGAACTGTCGGCCTTCCTGCCGCGCGAGGATGCCCGCGACGCCTTCATCGGCAGAACCGCGAAATCGATCGTCGAACTGCCGCATGGCGCCAAGATCGGCTCGTCTTCGCTGCGCCGGCAGGCGCTTATCCGCCGCTTGCGGCCAGATCTCGACGTGGTGCTGTTTCGCGGCAATGTGCAGACGCGGCTGCGCAAGCTGGATGAGGGCGTGGCGGAGGGCACCATTCTGGCGCTGGCCGGCCTGAAGCGGCTGGGGCTGGCGCATATCGTCACCGACCTGATGTCGCTTGAAGATTTTCCGCCGGCGCCTGGGCAAGGCGCCATCGGCATTGAGGCCAGGATCGGCGACGAGGCAGTCGCGCGCATGCTGGCGGCCATCCACCATGTGCCGACCGGCCAGGCGCTGGCCTGCGAGCGCGCCTTCCTCGGCGCGCTCGACGGTTCATGCCGCACGCCCATCGGCGGCTATGCGTCGATCGACGGCGACAGGCTGTCGTTCAGCGGGCTGATCATCTCGCCGGAGGGCACGCGATCGCACACGATCGAAGCCGCCGGCCCGGCGGCGGATGCGGCGCGCATCGGCGCGCAGGCCGGGGCCGATATACGGGCGAAGGCCGGCGAAGCCTTCTTCGACGGATGGCAATGAATGCGCCGCCGCGTTCTGGTGACCAGGCCGGAACCGGGCGCATCGCGCACTGCAAACAGGCTTGCCGCGCTTGGCTTAGAGCCGGTCGGGTTGCCGCTGACGCAAATGCTGGCGCTGCCGGTGGCGCTGGCCGGCTTGCCCGGCGGCGCCGACAGGGTGGCGGCGACCAGCGCCAATGCGCTGCGCCTCGCGCCCAAGGCGCTGACAGCGGCGCTGGCGCATCTGCCTTGCCATGCCGTCGGCGCGAAGACAGCGGATGCGGCGCGCGCCGCCGGCTTCCTTTGCGTCCATGAAGGACCGGGCGATGCGGGCGCGCTGGCCGACGAGATAGCGGCTTTGCCGCAGTTGCGTGAAGAAGCGGCTTTGCCCCAGTTGGGCGAAATGGCGGCTTCGCCCCAGTTGGGCGAAATGGCGGCTTCGCCGCCGGGCCGGAAGATCGTCTATCTGTGCGGGCGGGTGCGGCTTGCGGCCTTCGAGGAAAGGCTTCGCACGGCAGGCATAAGCGTCGATCCCGTCGAAACCTACGATACGCTGGCGATAGAGCGCGAAAGCGTGGAAATCGTGGTGCGCCTGTCCGGTGCGCCGGTCGATGCGGTGCTGCTCTATTCAGCCGGGGCGGCGCGGGCGATGCTTGGTGTGCTTGGCCGCCTTGAACTTGCCCATCTATTTGCCAACGCCATGTTCCTTTGCTTATCTGATCGCGTCGCGGCGTCGCTCGGATCTGTCGATGGGGGGAAAGTCCGTATCAG
>DASYCS010000229.1:0-4589 GCA_036500025.1 Mesorhizobium sp.
ACAATTGACGCGGCTTGGCGCGGAAACCGTCGAGGAGGTGGAGGCGTGAGATCGTTCAAACTCCTTTTGCCTCTCATGCTGCTGATTGCAGGCTGCAAGCAGGATATGGCCGACCAGCCGCGTTACAATCCGCTGGCAGGCAGCACTCAGTTTGCCGACGGCATGTCGGCAAGAACGCCCGTTGAAGGCACGGTGACGCGCAATGCCGATCTGACGCCAACGCCAAACGACATTCCATATCCGATCACCATGGCGCTGCTCCAGCGTGGTCAGCAGCGCTTCGATATCTTCTGTTCGCCTTGCCACGGCCGCACCGGCGAGGGCCACGGCATGGTGGTCCAGCGGGGCTTTCCCGCACCGCCAACCTACCACCAGGAAGCGCTGCGCCGCGCACCCGACAGGCATTTCTATGACGTAATCAGCCATGGCTACGGCGCGATGTATTCCTATGGCGCGCGCGTGCCGCCGGCCGACCGCTGGGCAATCGTCGCCTATATCAGAGCGCTGCAATATTCACGCTATGCGTCGGTTGGCGCGCTGCCGGCCGACCTTCGCACCAAATTTGACGCGGAGGTTGCGCGATGAACCGGCCTGCCTGGCCCGATGGCTATGTTGCTCCGGCCGCGGTCGTGGCGGTTGCCGGGCTTATGCTTTGCGGTGTCGGTCTTTTCATCGCGCCAAGCACCATGCTGGCCGGTTGGCTGACAATAGCGCTGTTCCTGGTCGGATTGCCGCTCGGCGCGATGACTGTCCTGATGGTGCACGGGCTGACCGGCGGGCGCTGGGGCGATGCGCTGCGACCGCCTTTGCGGGCCATGGTCGCCACCTTGCCGCTGGCATTGCTGTTGCTGCTGCCGGTCCTTGCGCGGCCCGATCTGGTCTTTCCATGGGCGGGGGCAGACCCGTCCATGCTGTCGGAAGTCGTGCGCCAAAAACTCCCCTATCTTAACGAGCCGTTCTTCATCGTTCGTTCCATCGCCTGCGCGTCGGCCTGGATGGCGCTCGGCTGGCTCATCCTTGCCCGCACGGCGCCTGACAGCGGCGGGCCGGCCGGGACGAGTTTTTATGCGGCCGGCCTCGTCGTCCACGGTCTCGCCGTGACGGTATTTGCCATCGACTGGATGCTGTCGATCGAGCCGGATTTTTATTCGACGATCTACGCGATGCTCGAAGCCGCAGCCGAGGTCGTCGGCGCGTGCGCCCTGGCGCTGACCGTGCTGGCGGCGACTCGCACCATCGAGACGATGCCGGGTGGCGAGGAAGATGCGGCGCTCGGCGAAGACGTGGCCAACATGCTGTTCGGCTTTATGCTGATGTGGGCTTACCTTGCCTTCATGCAATGGATCATCGTGTGGGCCGGCGATCTGCCGGACGAAATCCACTGGTACATCGTGCGGGGGCGTGATGGCTGGCAATATTGGCTCTGGCTGTTGATTGCGCTGCAATTCGCCGTGCCGTTCGCCGGCTTCCTGACGCGCTCGATCAAGCGAAGCCATGGCGGCCTGCTGGTGCTTGGCGTGTGCGTCCTTTCCGGCCATTTCATCGATATGGCCTGGCGAGTTCATCCGCCGCTGGCCAGTGCCGGCGCGCCTGTCTCATGGCCGGATTTTGCGGCGACAGCAGGCGCGGGAGGCGCGTGGCTCGCCTTCTTCTTCTGGAAATTATCGCAGCCTGGCTATGTCTCGTTCCGGGGCCGGAGGCATGTCCATGGCTAAGCCTCTGCATCCCGAAACCCGCGATGTCTCACCTCGGGCACTGGTCGTCTTCGGCATCGGTCTCGTCGTGTTCCTGGCGCTGTCGGCGGCTGCGCTGAAACTGATTTTCAACACGACGCCTTACTGGCCGCTGGCGAATGTCGAAACGAACGACAGCGAAGTAAGTCCGGCACCGCAACTGTCGCCCGCGACCGACCTTGCGGCGTTTCGCAAACAGGAAGACCAGGAACTGGGCAAGCTTGCCTGGGTCGACCGCAAGGCCGGGATCGCGCGCGTTCCGATCGCAGACGCGATGAAACTGATCGCCGTTCAGGGATTGCCGGATTGGACACGGCAATCCGTTTCAACCAATCAAGATTGCGCCTTGCTCGACGGACAGGTTCCGCGCGCGCCTCAAGCCAGTAATTGCGCTCCGGCAGGGCAGCCCAACGGGGTCGAGCACCCGAAAGCAGATGTCGCGCCCTCCTATGGAGCGCGGCCATGACACGATGGTCACGGGTGTCGGGTCTCTTGCTCTTGTCCGTGCTGCTCGCCCCAAAAGCCGCCGGCGCGCTGGAGCGTCCGTCTTTCGATCCGCAGATCGGCGCGCAACTGGATATCGGCAAGGCTTTTCACGATGCTTCCGGCCAGACGAGCAGGCTGTCCGAAATTCTCGACGGCCGACCGGCGCTCGTCATCTTCGGTTACGATAAATGCCCCAACCTTTGCGGCGTCACCCAGCAGGCGGTTGCTTCCGATCTGGCCAAGACGGGGCTCGACCCCGAGACCTACCGGGCGCTGTTCATCTCGATAGATCCTTCGGAGACCTCTCAGGACGCAACCCTCGCCAAAACCGAAGTCGCTTCGTCCGCAGGACAGAAGGGACTGATGGCTTGGCGGTTCCTGACTAGTGCCGACAATGCCGGTGCCGCGCTCGCCGCCGAGGCTGGCATCACCTTTGATCGGCGCGATCGAGTTGCCCAATATATCCACCCGATCGCCGTCATGGCAGTTACGCCACAGGGGCGCATCGCCCAGGTGCTGCCGGCTTTGAGCTTTGAGCCGCGCGATCTCAGGCTTGCGCTGGTCGAGGCGTCTGCCGGGCGCCTCGGCTCGATCGCCGACCATGTCTTCCTGCTCTGCGCAGGCTTCGATGCTTCGAAGGGCCAATACACTTCCATCATAGCCGCGACGGTCAAGACCGGAGGGGTGGCAACCATACTGGCGCTCGCCGCTGGCATATTCATGCTGGCGCGTCGGAGGCGGACATGAGTTTCGGCATTCCCTTCACGCCGCCGCAAGCCTCGTCGATTGCCGGCAACGTCGATACGCTGTTCTACATCCTGCTTGCCTTCACATTTTCCTTAGGCGTTTTCCTGGCCAGCCTCGTCGTCTTCTATGCCATTAAATACCGTGCGGGTTCCAAGGCCGACCGCACCGGCGCGCGGACGCGCAGCCTGCCGCTGGAAGTGGCCTGGACCGTCGCCAGCCTGCTCATCGCCTTCGTCATCTTCGGCTGGGGTGCGGTGCTGTTCCTGTGGCGTGAGCATCCGCCGATGGACGCGCTGGAAATTGCCGGCCTCGGCAAGCAGTGGATGTGGGAATTCCGCCATCCCGGCGGCCAGCGCGAGATCAACTCGCTGCACGTACCGGTCGGAAAGACGGTCGTCGTGTCGCTGGCGTCGCAGGACGTCATCCACTCCTTCTTCGTGCCTGCCTTCAGGGTGAAACAGGATGCGGTGCCCGGCCGCACCACGCATGTCTGGTTCATCGCCAATGAACCTGGAAAGTATCACTTGTTCTGCGCGCAATATTGCGGCACCCAGCATTCGGAGATGGGCGGCTGGGTAACGGTGATGCCGCCGGAGGCCTATGCGGCGTGGCTTGGCAATCAGGGGCAGGGCGATACGCTTGCCGTCGATGGCGAGAAGCTGTTTCGCGCGCTTGGCTGCTCCGGCTGCCATGATGGCTCCAGCAAGGTGCGCGCGCCGGATCTAGCGGGGGTGTTCGGGCGGCCGGTGGCCTTGAGCAACCGTCAGACCATTATGGCCGATGAGCGCTATCTGCGCGATTCCATCCTTGACCCGAACAAGGAAATCGCCGCCGGCTACGAACCGGTGATGCCGAGCTTCGACGGTCTTATCGACGAAAGTGAAACGCAAATGTTGCTTGCCTATCTCAAATCTCTTTCGCCGCCAGCGACCAACAGCGAGGCAACTCAATGACCACCGAGGCGCTGAGCCATTCGAGCTATCTGGGCGAGGGCGCCGGTCCCGCCGCGTGGCTCTTGACCACCGACCACAAGCGCGTCGCCTGGCTCTACCTGATTTCGCTCACCGCCTTCTTCTTTCTCGGCGGCGCCATGGCCGTGCTCATGCGCATCGAACTTGCGACCCCGGCGGGCGATCTCGTGTCGGACGATGTCTACAACAGGCTGTTCTCCCTGCACGGCATCATCATGGTGTGGTTTTTCCTGGTGCCTTCGATCCCGGCGACGCTCGGCAATTTCTTGCTGCCATTGATGATCGGCGCGCGCGATCTTGCATTTCCGCGCCTCAATCTGGCGAGCTGGTATGTCTTTATTCTGGGCAGCCTGTTTGCGCTGGCGTCGGTGCTTTTCGGAGGGGTCGACACGGGCTGGACCTTCTACACGCCGCTCTCGACGCTCTATGCCAATGGCTTCGTCTCGATGGCCGCCCTTGGCGTCTTCATCGTCGGTTTTTCGACGATCATGACCGGCATCAATTTCATCGTCACAATTCACAAATTGCGGGCGCCCGGCCTCACCTGGTTCCGGTTGCCGATCTTTGTGTGGACCATGTACGCCACCGCCCTGGTGATGGTGCTGGCAACCCCGGTGCTCGCCGCTTCGCTGATCCTGATCGTGCTGGAACG
>DASYCS010000230.1:0-9317 GCA_036500025.1 Mesorhizobium sp.
GCGATAGCGCCTGATCGTGAGGCTCCGCCTTACCGGCGCCGCCGACCAGCTTCGTCGGCACCTGTATGATCGCCTCGGCGCTCGGTCCGTGTTCGATGATGTTGAAAGCCGCCTGCACCATGCGGGGAACATCCTGCCGAACCATTTCGATGTTCTCGTCAAGCAGCGCCACCAGCGGGTCCCAGTCGAAACATCCCAGTACCGGTTCGTAGGGCCGGTCGAGGCGGCAACGGCGCAGCCAGCTCAGCACGCCTTCGAGCGAGATCGTCGAATTGACGAACATCCCGCGCGGCGGCGTGGCCGTATCCGTCATCAGCTCCGACAGCGCCCGATCGGCCTTTTCCGCCGCATAGCCGCATGTCAGCACGTTCTCGGCGGGAAGAACTATGCCGAGTTCCAGATGGGCGTCGTGGAAACCCCGCAACCGTTCCGCCGTGTTGTGGTCGCTGGCGCGCCCGCCGACGAAGATCAACGGCGTCAACGCGCCGTATTTCAGCCGGCCATTATGCAGGAGCCTGCGCGTCAGCTCCCTTGCGCCGGAATAATTGTCCGAAATGATGGAAGGGGCGAGCGAGCCGGGCAGGTCCAGGTTGAGGCTGCGCACGCCCGCCGCCATGCAGACCTCCGAAATCCGGTCGGGATTGGTGGCGCCCGTCGCGATCAGCCAGCCGACCTGATGCGAGATCATCGCGCGCGCCGCTTCCAGTTCAAGCTCCGGATCGCGCCGCGTGCAGGTGACGATGGGAAACAGGCCGCGCGAGCGGGCCATATCCTCGAACAGCTCGACGATCGAGCCGAAATAGCGGTTGTCGTATTTGGGCACGATCATGCCGATGAGATGCGATTCTTCCCGGCGCAGCAGGCTGGCCTGCATGTTGAGCGCGTAGCCCTGCTCCTTGGCCAGACGCTCTATCCTTTCCGCCAGCTGGGTGCTGATGC
Organism: Mesorhizobium sp.; assembly: GCA_036500025.1. Classification (GTDB taxonomy): domain Bacteria; phylum Pseudomonadota; class Alphaproteobacteria; order Rhizobiales; family Rhizobiaceae; genus Mesorhizobium. The sequence continues at coordinate 940 of DASYCS010000230.1, forward strand.
GGCGCTGCTTCCATTTGCCGTTGAGCACCGAGCTGACCGCGCTGGCCGACGTTCCGGCGAGTTGCGCCAGATCGTAGATCGTCGTTCGCTTCGCGGGGCCGCCATCATTTGCCAAGGGAATCTCTCCTGGACACCATCTTGACATCATTGTTATAAGGCGGCAACATTGCTTCATCGATTGAGCAAGCTTGCACAAACGATGAAGCATGGGTTCTTGCATCAGATCGGGAGGAGCCGGTCCGGCCACCGCGATGGCACGAAACGGACCGATCCAATCGGTCAATCGGAACTGACGGATCTTTTCGGAATGCCCGACAGGCGCTTCCGAAACAAATTGAGCACATGGAATTGTCCAGGGAGGAAAGAATGAATTTTCGTGGATTGTTTGCTTCTACGGCGTTGATCGCCGCGAGCATGACGGGTGCTGCCTTGGCGCAGGACGCGGCAACGGTGGCGTTCCTGATGCCGGATCAGGCCTCGACCCGCTACGAGCAGCACGACTATCCCGGCTTCAAGGCCGAGATGGAGAAGCTCTGCGCCAAATGCACCGTGATCTACCAGAACGCCAATGCCGATGTGGCGTTGCAGCAGCAGCAGTTCAATTCGGTGATCACCCAGGGCGCGAAGGTCATCGTGCTCGATCCGGTCGACTCCGCCGCCGCCGCCGGACTGGTGACGCTGGCCCAGTCGCAGGGCGTCAAGGTCATCGCCTATGACCGCCCGATACCGGACAAGACCGCCGACTACTACGTATCGTTCGACAATGAAGGCATCGGCCAGGCCATCGCACAATCGCTGGTGCAGCACCTGAAGGCGACGGGCGTGGCGGAAGGCGCCGGCGTCCTGGAAATCAACGGCTCGCCGACCGACGCCGCCGCCGGGCTGATCCGCGACGGCATCCACAAAGGCCTCGAAGGCTCCGGCTACAAGACGCTGGCCGAATTCGACACGCCTGAATGGGCGCCGCCGAAGGCGCAGGAATGGGCGGCCGGCCAGATCACCCGCTTCGGCGCCGACATCAAGGGCGTGGTTGCGGCCAATGACGGCACCGGCGGCGGCGCGATCGCCGCGTTCAAGGCCGCCGGCGTCAATCCCGTGCCGCCGGTGACCGGCAACGATGCGACGATCGCCGCCTTGCAGCTCATCATCTCAGGCGACCAGTACAACACCATCTCCAAGCCCTCCGAGATCGTCGCGGCGGCGGCGGCCAATGTCGTCGTCAAGTTCCTGTCGGGCACCGCCCCTGAAGCCAAGACGACGCTCTACAACACCCCTTCGGAACTGTTCGTCCCGGCAGTGGTCACGGCCGAGAACATCAAGGCCGAAATCTTCGACAAGGGCATCCAGAAGCCCGAGGAAATCTGCACGGGCGAATATGCGGACGGCTGCAAGAAGCTCGGCATTACGCAGTAACCTTTAAATCCACGCGAGCCGGCCGGGGTCGCCCCGGCCGGGCTTTCCCAATCCGCGATCGGGCGATACGACAATGACAGATCAGTCGAGATCCGCTTCCGCGCCGGGCGAAAAGATCCTCAGCCTGCGCAATGTTTCCAAAAGGTTCGGCGCGGTATCCGCCCTTACCGACATCGACCTCGATATTTTTGCCGGCGAGGTCGTCGCCCTTGTCGGCGACAATGGCGCCGGCAAGTCGACGCTCATCAAGATACTGGCGGGCGTCTACCAGCCGACGGCCGGAACCATCGAGTTCAACGGCCGCGAGGTCGCGCTTGACGATCCGGGCGCCGCACTCGGCATCGGCATCGCCACCGTCTTCCAGGACCTCGCTCTGTGCGAGAACCTCGACGTGGTGGCCAATCTCTTCCTCGGCCACGAGCTGTCGCCGCTGCGCCTGGATGAGGTGCAGATGGAAGTGCGCGCCTGGACGCTTCTGAAGGAACTGGCGGCGCGCATTCCTTCGGTACGCGAGCCGGTCGCCTCGCTGTCTGGCGGCCAGAGGCAGACGGTGGCCATCGCGCGCTCGCTGCTGCTCAATCCCAAGATCATCATGCTGGATGAACCCACTGCCGCCCTTGGCGTCGCGCAAACCGCCGAGGTGCTCAACCTGATCGAGCGCGTGCGCGAGCGCGGGCTGGGCGTCGTCATCATCAGCCACAATATGGAAGACGTGCGCGCGGTCGCCGACCGCATCGTCGTGTTGAGACTTGGCCGAAACAACGGCGTCTTCACGCCCGAGGCTTCCAACCAGGAACTGGTGGCCGCCATCACCGGGGCGACGGAAAACGCGGTGTCGCGCCGCCAGGAGCGCAAGACGGCCGAAACGCCCCATCCGGAGCAGCACCCATGAGCGAGAACGACTCAAGCCAAATGCCGGCGCTCGACCGCAGCGATGCGCGCGTGCGCAACGACGACGGCCTGTCCGGCGCTGTCCGCGCCTTCATCGACCGCGTTCGCGCCGGCGATCTCGGCATGCTGCCGGTGGTGGTCGGGCTGGTGCTGATCTCGGTGGTCTTTTCGGCCCTGAACCCGATTTTCCTGGCGCCCAACAACCTGGTCAACCTGCTGTTCGATTGCGCCACGGTCGGCATAATCTCGCTCGGCATCGTCTGCGTGCTCCTGCTTGGCGAAATCGACCTGTCCGTCGGCTCGATGAGCGGCTTTGCTTCCGCCGTCGTCGGCGTGCTGTGGGTCAATATGGGCTGGCCGGTGGCCGGGGCGATCGCGGTCGCCATCCTGGCCGGTGTCCTGGTCGGCGCGATCTACGCCTTCCTGTTCAACCGGCTGGGAATGCCGAGCTTTATTGCGTCGCTGTCCGGCCTGCTCGCCATCCTCGGCATGCAGCTTTACATTCTCGGCCCGACCGGCTCGATCAACCTGCCCTATGCCTCCCCGCTGGTATCCTTCGGCCAGACCATGATCATGCCGGCCTGGCTGTCGCAATCGCTGGCGCTGGTTCCGGGCGTCGTGCTCATCCTGACCGGCCTGTCCACCATGCGCCGACGCCGGCAGGCAAATCTGACGGCGCAGCCGATGACCAACCTCGTCGTCAAGGCGGTGGTGTTGACCGCGCTGCTGGAATTCGCCGTCTATTACCTCAACCAGGGCCGGGGCGTGCCGTGGATGTTCGGCTTCTTCGTGCTGCTGGTGGTGCTGCTCAACTACGCCCTGACGCGCACAAAATGGGGGCGGTCGATGTTCGCCGTCGGCGGCAACCGCGAGGCGGCGCGCCGCTCCGGCATCAATGTCCGGCGCATCTACACCTCCGCCTTCCTGCTTTGCTCCACCCTCTCGGCTATCGGCGGCGTGCTGTCGGCCTCCCGGCTGGCCTCGTCCAGCCAGCAGGCCGGCACCGGCGACATCAACCTGAACGCGATCGCCGCGGCGGTTATCGGCGGCACCAGCCTGTTCGGCGGCCGCGGCAGCGCCTATTCCGCCCTGCTCGGCATCATCGTCATCCAGGCGATCTCGAACGGCCTGACCCTGCTGAACCTGTCGTCGTCGCTGCGCTACATGATAACGGGCGGCGTGCTGGCAATCGCCGTCATCGTCGATTCCCTGGCGCGCAGGTCGCGTGTCAGCCACGGTCGCGCATAAACCGCTTACGGAGTTTGAAAATGTCTGAAGCCTTGAAGGGCAAGGTCGCCGCCATAACGGGCGCAGCGTCCGGCATCGGCCTCGAATGCGCCCGCCACATGCTGGCCGCCGGCGCGAAGGTGGTGCTGATCGACCGCGCGGAGGAACGCCTGAACGCGCTCTGCGCGGAAATGGGACCGAACGCCTTCCCGCTGGTCGTCGACCTCCTGAACGGCAAGCAGCTTTCCGCCATCGCACCGCGCATCGTCGAACTGGCCGGCGGGCTGGACATCTTTCACGCCAATGCCGGCGCCTACATAGGCGGCCCCGTCGCCGAGGGCGATCCCGACGCCTGGGACCGGATGCTCAACCTGAACATCAACGCGGCCTTCCGCTCCGTCCACGCCGTATTGCCGCACATGATCGCGCAGAAATCGGGCGACATCGTCTTCACCAGTTCCGTCGCCGGCGTCGTGCCGGTGGTGTGGGAACCCATCTACACCGCCTCGAAATTCGCCGTGCAGGCATTCGTCCATTCGACACGCCGTCAAGTCTCACAGCATGGCGTGCGCGTCGGCGCGGTGCTGCCGGGACCGGTCGTCACCGCCTTGCTGGACGACTGGCCGAAAGAGAAGATGGAGGAGGCGCTGGCGAATGGCAGCCTGATGCAGCCGAAGGAGGTTGCCGAATGCGTGCTGTTCATGCTGACGCGCCCGCGCAACGTCACCGTCCGCGACCTCGTCATTTTGCCGAACAGCGTGGACCTGTGAACCCCCGGCGCATTCCTGTCGCAGCTTTCGCAAAGGATCAGCAGCAAAGGCCGGCCATGGCAATCAGAGGATCATATTTCATCGGTGTCGATGTCGGCACCGGCAGTGCGCGCGCCGGCATCTTCAACCGGGATGGCGACATGCTGGCATCGGCCAGGCACGATATCGGGCTTTGGCGCGAGCATGGCATCCTGGCTGAGCAATCGAGCAGCGACATCTGGCGCGCCGTCTGTGCCGCGACGCGCGAGGCTCTGGCGCTGTCCGGCATTCGCGCCGACGAGGTGGCCGGCCTTGGATTTGACGCGACCTGCTCGCTGGTGGTGCTTGGCGAGGGCGGCGCGCCGCTGGCGGTCGGTTCGTCGGAAGACCCGGAGCGCAACATCATCGTGTGGATGGACCACCGCGCCACCGAGCAGGCGCAGCGGATCAACGCCACCGGCCACCCTGTCCTGAATTATGTCGGCGGTTCCATCTCGCCCGAGATGGAGACGCCCAAGCTGCTCTGGCTCAAGGAAAACCGCCCGCACATATTCGACGCCGCGTGGCAGTTCTTCGACCTCACCGATTTCCTGACCTGGAAGGCCACGGACGACCTCGCCCGGTCGACCTGCACGGTGACCTGCAAATGGACCTATCTGGCGCATGAGGAGAGATGGGACCCCAGCTATTTCGATGCGGTGGGGCTTGGCGTTCTGGCCGACGAATCCTTTTCCCGCATCGGGCAAAATATGCGCACGCCCGGCACGCCGCTCGGGCAGGGACTGACGCCTCAGGCCGCCGCAGAACTGGGCCTTTCGCCCGGCACACCGGTGGGCGCCGGGCTGATCGACGCCCATGCCGGCGGCATCGGCACCGTCGGCATCGGCGGCGACCCGACGGTCAATCTGGGCTACATCTTCGGCACGTCGTCCTGCACCATGGCGACCACGGCGCAGCCGGTTTTCGTGCCGGGCGTCTGGGGTCCGTATTTTTCCGCCATGGTTCCCGGCGTCTGGCTGAACGAGGGCGGCCAGTCGGCCGCCGGCGCGGCGATCGACCAGCTCATAAGCTTCCACCCCGCCTCCGAACAGGCGCGCCGCAACGCCGAGGCGGAGCATCTGTCCGTTGGAAACTACCTGGCGAACCTGGCATCCGGAAGCGCCAAAGGCGCCGATCCCATCGCATTGGCCAAGGGGCTGCATGTGGTGCCGGAATTCCTCGGCAACCGCGCTCCCCTCGCCGACCCCTTCGCGCGCGCCGTTATTTCGGGGCTGGGCATGGAGCGCGACATGGAAAGCCTGGTCGCGCTCTATGTGGCGGGTCTGGCCGGCATCGGCTATGGCCTGCGGCAGATCATCGAGACGCAGCAGCAGGCCGGCATCGACATCGAGAACGTCGTGCTGAGCGGCGGCGCGGGCCAGCACGACCTTGTCCGCCACATGCTCGCAAACGCCTGCGACAAGCCGATTGTCGTGACGAAGGCCGAAGAACCCGTGCTGCTCGGCGCGGCCATCCTCGGCGCGGTGGCCAGCCGGTCTTTCCCGACGGTCGCTTCCGCCATGGCGCAACTGTCACGCATCGGCAGCACCATCCCGCCCACCGGCGGCAAGGTAGCCCGCATCCACCAAACCCGCTACCAAGGCTTCAAGCAACTCCAGTCTCTCGGACGAGAGCTACAGGAGATATAGAGGGATCGGCTACGCCAGACCGCCCATGTGGCCAGACCTCAGCATATGTCACGATGCCGGCGCGCAGAGCAGGTGGCGCAAGGTCTGCCAGCTCGATCTCAAATAGCTGCTTCTTCCGTGGAAGACGGAGATTGGCCATGTGAGCGCTTCACTTCCACAATTGCCGGTTCACCAGGCAGCGGCGGGATCGCGAATGCATGCAATGAACGCCTACCTTCGTTATCAGACTCGCTCAAGCGCAATGGCGATGCCTTGTCCCCCGCCAATGCACATGGTGACAAGGCCATAGCGTCCACCAGTTCTCTTCAAATGGTACAACGCCTTTACGGCCAGAATGGCGCCGGTCGCACCAATAGGATGGCCAAGCGCGATCGCCCCGCCATCGGGGTTGACCTTGTCCGTATCGAGGCCCAGTTCCCTGTTGACCGCAATCGCCTGTGCAGCGAAAGCCTCGTTCGATTCAATTACATCGAAATCAGCCAGCGTCATTCTAGAGCGCCGAAGCAGGTTGCGAACCGCAGGCACCGGGCCAATTCCCATAATTCCCGGTTCCACGCCCGAGTGGGAATAAGCTACGATTCGTCCTAGTGGCGTTACGCCAGTGGTCCTGACATATTTTTCCGACGCGATCACGACTGCCGCGGCGCCGTCGTTGATACCCGACGCATTTCCTGCGGTGACGCTGCCTTCTTTCTTGAAGGCCGGCTTCAGGGCCGCCAGGCTGTCCGCCGTCGTGCCGGACTTGGGATATTCGTCTGTATCGAATGTCACCAGGCTTCGACCGGATGCTACCTCGACAGGTACAATCTGCGATTTGAAATGCCCGGCTTCGATAGCCGCGAGCGCTCGTCGCTGGCTCTCGGCCGCGAATGCGTCCTGGTCCTTGCGTGAAACCTGATAATTCTCGGCAACGTTTTCAGCCGTCATCCCCATATGGCCATTGCCGAATGGATCGGTAAGAACGCCAGTAAGGCCGTCCAACATCGTGACGTCGCCCATCTTGTGTCCGAAGCGGGCGCTCTGGACGTAATGGGGGGACCTGCTCATGATTTCCACCCCACCCGCCAAGGCCACATCGACGTCGCCGAGCATAACGGTTTGGGCGGCCGAGATGATCGCTTGCAGGCCACTGCCGCAAAGGCGATTGACCGTCATGGCCGGCGCTTCCTTCGGGATTTCGGCGCCTATCGCGGCCATCCGTGCGACGTATGCGTCCTCAGGCGCCGTCGGGATTACGTTGCCGAAAACGACATGCTCCACCGACGACGGGTCAAGTCCGGCCCGCCGGATGGCCTCTTGCGCCAACTTTGCACCTAGACCCGACGGCGTCTGCCGAGAAAGCGATCCACCGAACGAGCCGATTGCAGCGCGGGCGGCCGAGAGAATGAAAGTCGATTCCGTCATGACATTCGTCATCCTTCGTCAGGGATTGCCCGCTCCATGCAACCGGTCACGGCCGCTACGGTCGAATTCTTTGCATCAAGGGAATTGCACATCGATCAGCATGGGGCCGGTGCGCGACAGGGCATCGGCAAATGCAGCGTCGAGTTGCTCCAGCGTAGAAACCGCCACCGATGGAACACCGAAGCCCTCGGCGATCCGGCACCATTCGATGGCCGGACGATCGAGAGACATCATGTCGCTGGCGGTTTGGCCAGGCTCCGCGCCAACCTTGGCGTATTCCCCCAGCAGGATCGCGTAAGACCGGTTGTTAAGCAGCAATGTGGTAACCGGGAGGTTCTCGCGGGCCTGCGTCCAGAGTCCCTGGATCGTATACGCCGCCGAACCGTCGGCTTGCAGCGTCACGACCCGGCGATCGCCGCGACCCATGGCTCTGGCGCCAACCGCGGCGCCCGTTGCCAAAGGAATGCCGCCGCCGATGGCCCCGCCTGTGACGGTGAGCCAGTCGCACTGTTCAGCATGAGGCATCACGGCGCTGAAGCCGCCGCCGAGAGTGAGCGCCTCATTCACGACGATGGCGTCTTTCGGAAGTCGCCGTGCGACCGATGCGGCGAAACCATACGGCTCTATCGGTCCGTGTGGTTCGGGACTATCCGACGATCGTGCCGGCACTGTTGCAGGCTGCACCGCAAGCTCGTCTGCCAGGAATCTCAAGGCAACCGCCGCGTCCTGATCTTCCCGTGAAAGCACCAGCACATTGGCATCGGGGCGATGCAGCAGGCTCGGACGTCCCGGATAAAGGAAAAAGCCTGTCGGCGCAGGACAGTTCACGAGTACGACCGTGTCAAAAACCGCAAGCTCCGCCACCGCGGCATCGACCGGATATGGAACGCTTTTCAGATCGAGCCTGCCACGCCCTCTCGGCATGTTCGCAATCGTCGAGCTGCCCATGAGAGTGACGCCCGTGGCTGCCGCTATACCGGCAAGAAGCGGGTGGAGATCGGCTGCG
>DASYCS010000231.1:0-5077 GCA_036500025.1 Mesorhizobium sp.
CCTTGCAAAAACAGCCGGGCCATCAGGCGAAAGGTCGCCTGAACCGCCGTCCTTCCACAACAGCTATGCCCGGCTTCCCGACCGTTTCTTTGCAGTCCAGCAACCGAACCCGGTATCGGCGCCCCGGCTCGTTCGCGTGAACGGGCCTTTGGCGGCGGACCTGGGCCTCGATCCGCAATGGCTGGAAAGTCCGGCCGGCATCGACATGCTGGCCGGCAACCGTTTTCCCGAGGGCGCCGAGCCGATCGCGCTTGCCTATGCGGGGCATCAGTTCGGCAATTTCACGCCGCAACTGGGCGACGGCCGCGCGCTGCTGGTCGGCGAGGTGATCGATAGTCATGGCGTCCGGCGCGATATCCAGCTCAAAGGTTCGGGACCGACGCGGTTTTCCCGCAATGGCGACGGGCGCGCCGCACTTGGCCCGGTGCTGCGCGAATATATCGTCAGCGAAGCGATGGCGGCGCTCGGCATTCCCACCGCCCGCACGCTTGCGGCGGTAACCACCGGCGATAAGGTCTATCGCGAGACGCGGCTGCCGGGCGCCATCGTCGCCCGCGTGGCGGCCAGCCATGTGCGGATCGGGACGTTCCAATATTTCGCGGCCCGCCGCGACGTGGAAGCGCTGAAAATCCTGACGCATTACGTGATCGACCGCCACTATCCGGCTCTTGCTTCGCATGACCGGCCGGCGCTCGCCTTGCTTGAGGCGGTTATCGCGGCCCAAGCCGCGCTGGTGGCGCGCTGGATGCTGGTCGGCTTCATTCACGGCGTGATGAACACCGATAATATGACGGTTTCCGGCGAGACCATCGACTACGGTCCCTGCGCGTTCATGGATCGGTATGACCCGGCGACCGTGTTCAGTTCGATCGACGTGCAGGGGCGCTATGCCTATGCCAACCAGCCGCGCATCGGGGTGTGGAACCTGACGCGGCTTGCCGAAACCCTGCTGCCCTTGCTGCATGACGACGAGGCCGAGGCGATCAAGATCGCCGAAGACGCGCTACAGGCGTTCCAGGCCAATTATCTTGCGGCGTTTCACGAAGGGTTGCGCCGAAAGCTCGGGCTGTTGACGCAGGAGGAAGGCGACCTGGCGCTGGCCGGCGGCCTGCTTGGCCTGATGGCGGCAAGCCGCGCCGACTTCACCACGACCTTCCGCAATCTGGCCTCAGAAATCGACAAGCCGGCGGGGAGCGAAGATGGCGTGCGCCTGCTGTTTGCCGACCCGGAGGCGTTCGACGGCTGGGCCACGGCGTGGCGGCAGCGGCTTGCAAGGGAGCCGGATATCGGTGCGAGCCGCCAGGCCATGCTGTCGGCCAATCCGAAATACATTCCCCGCAACCATCGCGTCGAGGCCGCCATCGCGGCTGCGGTGGAGCGTTCGGATTTCGGCCCGTTCGAGGAATTGCTGGCGGTGACGGGCAAGCCGTTCGAGGAGCAGCCGGCCATGGAACGCTACGCGCTGCCGCCGGAAGAAGAGGACCGGGGTTTCCAGACTTTCTGCGGGACGTGAGAAGAAGGCGAAGCTTTCAGGCCGCGCCGTCGTCCACGAACGTATAGCGGAAATCGCAGTGGTCGGCGCCCTGCATGAGCGTCTGCGTGCGTTTCAATTTGATGCGAGGGTCGTAGCCTTGGCAAAAAACGCCGTCGCGGTTGCAGGACAAGAGGTGGCCGATCTTGCCGAGGCCCATTTCCTTATAGGCTTCGGCATAACGGCAGCGGTGGACATTATAGTCGAAATGCTCCGCCGTCGCGCGAACCACTTCCACCTCAAGGGCGTCGTCCCTGGTCCACAGCGCCTGCAATTCCTGGAAGGTGAGAAGGTTCGGCCCGCCTTCGGTCTTTTCCGCGAAAGATCGTCCGGCATCGATTGCCGCCCTGGTGATGGCCTCGTCGAGGATCGCCTGCGCCCGCGCTTCGCCGATCTCGCGCACCATGCCCTCATAGATGGGGGCGATGATGCCGGCCTCGATCTTGCGGCGTTGCAGAATGCCGATCTCGCCGTCGAACGCCGGGGTTTTTGGGGCGGGAGTTTCCATAAGCGTCTGGCTCCGTAAGTCACGGCCCGTCGATTGCATGGCCGATACGGCATCTATGTAGGGAGGCCGGCTGAAAAGATCACCCGATTTCCGAAACCTCGACGCCATATTCGAGCGATGCATCGAGGATCGTGTGCCAGAGACTTTCGGCAAAGCTCGTAAACACCAGCAGGTTGAAAACCGGCGATCCATCGGCGGCGTCGGTGGCGCGCCACAGGGTGACCGCGGTGTGATCGAGCGACGTCGCCGCAGCCGCGCCGACCGGGAAGATGCCGTCATGCAGGTCGAGCGACGACACCTTGGCCAGCATGTTGCGGGCGTCGGGGCCGGAAATGGCGATAAGCGCGCGGCCGTCCGACTGGTCGGACAATGAGGCAATGCCTTCGAAAGCAGGCTTCAGCCGATCCAGCGGCGGCGTCGTGCCCTGGCGCGGCGACAGCGCCAGAACCTGATCCGGGCCGGACCAGATGATTGTCGCTGCCTTGCCGGCGACCGCCCTCGGCACAGCCGGCGCGGCAACGCCGAAATGGGTGCCGACCGCCTTGGCGGTTGCGGCCCACTGGCCGCGCCGGGCGAGGATCAGCACGAGGTCGAAACCGCGCACTTCCGACAAGACGATGCCGGGCGTCCGTGTCTCCACGCCATAATGGCCGGGAACGGCAAGCCGTTGCAGGGGCGAGCGGGCTGTCCAGTTGAAATCAGCCACGCTGGCGCCCTCCTTCGGGATCGTAGAATACCGGGCTGCAAATCTCGACATCGTAGTCTTCGCCGCGCAGTGGATCGTGCGCGCGAACGGTTTCGCCGATGCGCTCGCGCCCACGCTCGACTAGCCCGAGGCCGATCCATTGGCTTAGAACAGGCGAATGGCAGACGGAGGTGACGTAACCCTGGTCGGTATCGGGACCAACCGCCGCGCCTTTGGGGATGATATGCGCGCCGGATCGCAGCCGCCGTGCCTTGTCGAGCGGCTTCAGCCCGACCACGACCTGGCGGTCCGGCGCGACCAGCGCCTCGCGCCCGGCCATCACGCGGCCGATGAAATCCTTCTTCTTCGAAGCCATCTTGCCGAGGCCGAGATCGATGGCGGTGGTGGTGCCGTTGAGTTCGGCGCCGGCGACATGGCCTTTCTCGATACGCATGACGCCCAGCGTCTCGGTGCCGTAGGGGATGACGCCGAAGGGTTGGCCGGCAATCATCAGGTTTTCCGCCATCGCTTCGCCATAGCGGGCGGGAACGGAAATCTCGAAGGCCAGCTCGCCGGAGAACGAGATGCGAAACAGCCTTGCCCGCAGGCCGCCGCGCAGGGCGACCTCACGCGCGGCCATGAACGGAAAACCTTCGTTCGACAAATCTTCCGCAGGATCGACAATGGCGCGCAGCAGGTCGCGCGTCTTCGGTCCGGCGATGGAGAATTGTGCCCACTGGTCGGTGCAGGAGGTCAATTGCACGTCGAGTTCGGGCCACAGCACCTGCCGGCAGAATTCCAGGCGCTGCATCACCAGACCGGCATTGGCGGTGGTGGTGGTCATGAAATAATGATCTTGCGCAAGCCGCGACGTGGTGCCGTCGTCCATGACGATGCCGTCTTCGCGCAGCATCAGCCCATAGCGTGCCTTGCCGACGGCGAGCGACGAGAAGGCGTTGATGTAGACGCGGTCGAGGAAAATGCCGGCATCCGGTCCCATCACGTCGATCTTGCCCAGCGTCGAGACATCGCAGAAGCCGACGCCGCTACGCACGGCCAGCACCTCGCGGTTGACGGAGGTCAGCCAGTCGTTTTCGCCGGCCAGCGGAAACCACTGCGCGCGCTTCCACAGGCCGGTGTCGACGAACACCGCGCCGTGCGCTGCCGCCCAGTGGTGCGAAGGGGTGAGCCGCGTTGCGTGGAAGTTTTCGTCGCGGTGATGGCCGGCCAGCGCGCCGATCGCCACCGGCACCTGCGGCGGGCGGTAGATGGTGGTGCCGGTCTGCGGGATCGAGCGCTTGGTCAATTCGGCCATGATCGCCAGGCCGGTGACGTTGGAATTCTTGCCCTGGTCGGTCGCCATGCCAAGCGTGGTGTAGCGCTTCAGATGCTCGACCGATTCGAAACCCTCGCGCTGCGCCAAGGCGATGTCGGAGGCGGTCACGTCGTGCTGGAAGTCGACGAAGGCCTTGTGCTTGCCCGCGACATGCCAGAGCGGCGTTATGGCGACGGCTTCGTCGCTTGCGGTAGGCGCATTTCCAGCGCGGCCCTCGTGGCCGCAATCGGCTGCCGCCAGAAGGCCGGCCTGATGGCCGTTGCGCAGGCAGGCACCGAGCGAAAAGTCGCCATTGGCGGCGCCTGCCGCCGTCATTCCGGGAGGCGCGTCGTTGGGCACGAAAGCGGCGATGTCGTCGCTCCATTTCGGACGCCCGCGATGATGCGAGGACAGGCCGACCGAGGGGTTCCAGCCGCCGGACATGGCAAGCACATCGGCGGCGACGGTCGCCTTGCCGCCGCCGGTCAGCGCGATTTCGATGGCCGTCACGCCCTTTGCGCCGCCGTGAACATCGGCAACCGCGCCATGATGGAGGGAAAAGCCGGCGCTTTGCGCCAGCGCGCGGTAGCGGTCCGGCAGGGTGCCGCGCGAATCGATTACCGCCGCAATGCTTATGCCGGCGCGCATGGCGGTTTCGATGGTCTTCCAGCCATCGTCATTGTTGGTGAACAAGGCCATCCGCTTGCCGGGGGCCGCCGCGAAGCGTTCGACATAGCTGCGCACGGCGGACGCCATCATCACGCCGGGGCGATCGTTGCCGGAAAAGACGATCGGCCGTTCGACCGCGCCCGCCGCGACGATGCTGCGCCTGGCGACGATGCGCCATAGCCGCTGGCGAACCCGATGTGGCGGCGGGGTTGTTAGGTGATCGCTGATGCGTTCCAGCGCAGCGTAAGTACCACCGTCATAGACGCCGAAGACGCTGGTGCGCGTCATGATGCGGACATTGGGCAGCGATTTCAGTTCAGTCAGCACCGAGGCGAGCCAGGCGGTTGCGTTACCACCGTCGATTTCGCC
>DASYCS010000232.1:0-9879 GCA_036500025.1 Mesorhizobium sp.
AGCGCGGCATGGATTTCGTCACGCCCGCCGTCGAGCGCCACCAGCACCGCACGGCCTGGAAAAGCCTGCCGCGCCTGTTGCGCCAGCGCTTCCAGCGTGGTCACGCCGATCGCCGGTATCTTCAGCGCCAGCGCCAGCCCTCGCGCGGCGGAAACGCCGACGCGAACGCCGGTGAAGGAGCCGGGGCCAACCGAAACCGCGATGGTCGAAAGCCCGGCATAGTTGACGCCGCCCGCCTTCAACGCATCGGCGATGACCGCCATCAGGCGCTCCGCATGGCCCTTGCCGAGGTCGAGCACGCAACGGCCAAGCTCGACGTTGGCTGCCTCGTCATGAACGCTGGCCGCGCACAGGCTGGCGGAACAATCGATGGCGAGGATCATGACCGTTTACGAGGCACTATTCTCCCTCGCCTTCAGTTCCAGCCGCCGCGCGTGCAGGAACGGCTCGGTATAGCCGTTGGTCTGCTCGCGGCCCCGGAAGACGAGATCGCAGGCGGCCTGGAAGGCAATGGAGCCTTCGAAATCCACCGCCATCGGCCGGTAGAACGGATCGCCCGCATTCTGGCGGTCGACCACGGCGGCCATGCGCTTCATCGTCTCTATCACCTGCTCTTCGGTACACACCTTATGGCGCAGCCAGTTGGCGATGTGCTGCGAGGAAATGCGCAGCGTGGCGCGGTCTTCCATCAGCCCGACATCGTGAATGTCCAGCACCTTGGAGCAGCCGACGCCCTGGTCGATCCAGCGCACGACATAGCCGAGGATGCCTTGCGCATTATTGTCCAGTTCCGCCTGGATGTCTTCCGGCGACCAGTTCGGGCGCGTCGCTATCGGCACCGACAGGATGTTTTCGAGCCTGGCCTTCGGGCGGTTCTTCAGCTTTTCCTGCACCGCCTGCACATCGACCTTGTGGTAGTGCGTGGCGTGCAGCGTCGCCGCCGTCGGCGAAGGCACCCATGCCGTGTTCGCGCCGGCCTTGGGGTGGGCGATCTTCTGTGCCAGCATGGCGGCCATCATGTCGGGCATCGCCCACATGCCCTTGCCGATCTGGGCGTGGCCGACAAGGCCGCATTCAAGGCCGGTATCGACGTTCCAGTCCTCATAGGCGGAAATCCAGGCGGCATTCTTCATGTCCGCCTTGCGGATCATCGGGCCGGCTTCCATCGAGGTATGGATTTCGTCGCCGGTGCGGTCGAGGAAACCGGTGTTGATGAAGGCGACGCGGTCCTTGGCCGAGCGGATGGCTTCCTTGAGGTTGACGGTCGTGCGCCGCTCCTCGTCCATGATGCCCATCTTGATGGCGTTTTGTGCCAAGCCGAGCAGTTTTTCGACGCGCTCGAATATTTCCACCGCGAACGCCACTTCGTCTGGCCCATGCATCTTCGGCTTGACGACATACATCGAGCCGGCGCGCGAATTTCTGCGCGCGCCGTTCGGGCCGATGTCGTGCAGGGCAATCAGCGCGGTGATTACCGCATCCATGATGCCTTCCGGTATTTCGCTGCCGTCAGACAAAAGGATCGCCGGGTTGGTCATCAGGTGGCCAACATTGCGCACCAGCATCAGCGAACGGCCGGGCAAGGTCAGTTCGCCGCCATCGCGCGCAGTATAGGCGCGGTCGCCGTTCAGCGTGCGCGTGAACGTCTTGCCGCCTTTCTCGACTTGCTCGGCCAGATCGCCCCTCATCAAGCCAAGCCAGTTGCGATAGACGATGGTCTTGTCCTCGGCATCGACGGCGGCGATGGAATCCTCGCAGTCCTGAATGGTGGTCAGCGCCGATTCCAGCACCATGTCGGCGATGCCGGCAGGGTCTGTTTTTCCGATCCTGTTGTTCCGGTCGATGACGATCTCGACATGCAAACCATTCCTGACCAGCAGGACCGCGTCCGGGTTGGCGGCATCGCCGCGATAGCCGACGAACTGCTTCGGGTCGGCAAGGGTCGTCGAGCCGCTGCCGGCGCTCAGCCGCAGCATTCCATTGGCAATCGAAAAGCCGCTGACGCCGGCCCATTTGCCGGTGGTGAGCGGGGCGCTTTCGTCCAGGAACGCCTTGGCCCAGGCGATGACCTTTTCGCCGCGCTTCAGGTTGAACGCCTCGCCCTTCTGCGCCCCGTCCGCCTCGGAAATGGCATCGGTGCCATAGAGCGCGTCGTAGAGCGAACCCCAGCGCGCATTGGCGGCATTGAGCGCATAACGCGCGTTCATGACCGGCACCACCAGTTGCGGGCCGGCGACGACGCCAATCTCGGGATCGACATTCTTCGTCGTGACGCTGAAGGCCGGGCCTTCGGGGACCAGATAGCCGATCTCGCTCAGGAAGCGCTTGTAGACTTCCATGTCGATGGGCGCGCCATTTTCGCGATACCAATCGTCAAGCTTTGCCTGCATCGCGTCACGCGTGGCCAGCAGCGCACGGTTCTTTGGCGCCAGATCATGGGCGATGGCTGAAAATCCTCGCCAGAAAGCATCGGCGGCGATGCCCGTGCCCGGCAGCGCTTCGTTGGCGAGAAAATCGTGAAGTTCCCGCGCGACCTGCAATCCGGCAGCGTCAATCCGATCAGTCATCGATATTCTCCCAGGTCTTCCAATTAGTGCGGCATGGAATTGGCGGACGTTTGGCATGTACGGCAGGAGGGGTCAATTCGCCGAAAGGCCCCGGAGAGGCCGCTTGCACCGCGCGAAAAACCATTTTTCACCGCTCCTTGCGCGATCTACACGGCAATTCGCGGCCGGCCCGAAGCGACCGCCACGATATGCGCCTCGATGAACATGCGCTGATCCTGCACCGTCGAGACATGGTATTCGCAGGTCACCTCGATCTCGAAATTGTCGGTGCCGGCTTCCTTCGCGCGGCTGGCGGCAATGGCGCGCACGTCTTCCCTGGCGGCGGCGATCGCCGGCTCCTCCTCGCGGAAATCACGGACCGTTTCACCCGACGAGAGCCGGAACAGGCCTTCCCTGGGCTGGCTGACGCGCGCTTCGACCGTGACGCGAACCTGACCGACGACAGCGCCCAGCGCGTTGGCGACATCGGTATCTTCCGGCACCACGCATTCATTGCCGACAAGCGGCGGCAGCCCGGCGTAATGCAGCGGCGCGGAAGCGCCAAGGCCGATGACGGGGCGGTCGAGCGCCACTGAAAAGCGTGCGATGCCCTCTTGTGCATCGACGGCCCGCTGGACCAGCGCATGGGCGACCGTCGAGGCGCCGTCCAGCCCGTCTTCGGCGAAGGCCGTCTCCAGGATCGCTTCGGCGGAAAACCGCGTCAGCGCCGCCAGCACGCGTTGCGACAGCGCTTCCGGCGAGGCCGCGATGAATTGCCCGCGCCCGTCGCGCTTGCGGGCGAACAGTTCCGCGCCAAGCCGGGCCGCGCCCGCATCCCAATTGGCCTGAAGGCCAAGCGTATGGGCGGCATCCGATGGCGTGAAGCCGCAGACATGCACCAGCCCTCTCGCCACCAGCCGGGTCAGCGTGGCGTTCTGGGCATTGGAAATCAACAGCTTGTCCAGGGCCAGCGGCACCGTGCCGATGGCTTCGTAAAGCCGCGCTTCGGCGCTCGAAAGGCCTGCCGCCAGCCGCTCGGGCACACCGGTGCGCATGGCGAAGCGCCCGCTCATGCGGCCGGCATTCGGCTCGCGCAGCTGGCGCTCCAGTTCGGCCGTGACGGCTGCGCCATGCATCATGCCGGCAAGCGAAAGCGGCACCAGGCGGCGTGGCCCGAGCTGGATTTTGGGATCGAGCGCGCCCGATTGCAGCGACACTTCCGAATCGCCGCCAAGGCCGAAGGTGCGCATGGCCACCGCCTCGACCATGGTGCGGTAGCCGCCGACGGTGGCCCCTTCCGAGTCGAGGCGCGGACGCCCGCGATCCAGCACGGCGACATCGGTGGTGGTACCGCCAATGTCGGAGACCACCGCATTGTCGAGGCCTGTCATGTGGCGCGCGCCGACAAGGCTGGCGGCGGGGCCGGAAAGGATCGTCTCGATCGGCCGCTGGCGGGCGAACGCCGCCGAAACCAGCGCGCCATCACCGCGCACCACCATCAGCGGCGCGGTGATGCTGCGGGCTTCGAGGAAGCCTTCCGTCGCCGCCACCAGCCGGTCGATCATGGCGATCAGCCTGGCGTTCAAAAGCGTCGTCAGCGCCCGGCGCGGGCCACCGAGCTTCGCGGAAAGTTCGTGGCTGGCGGTGACCGGCATGCCGGTCTTTTCGCGGATAAGATCGCGCGCGGCCAGTTCATGCGCGGGGTTGCGGGTCGCAAAATAAGCACAGACGGCAAAGCCCGACACCGACTTTTCCAGTTCCGGCAGCGCCGCCTCAAGACCGGAAAGGTCGAGTTCGGCGGTATTGCCGTGGACGTCATGGCCGCCGGGCACAAACAGCACCGGATCGGAACCGAGCGCCTTGCGCAGGCCGTCGCGGTCGAGATCGGCCTCGCCGAAGCCGATCATCACCAGCGCGACGCGCCCGCCCTGCCCCTCGACCAGCGCGTTGGTGGCGAGCGTGGTCGACATCGACACCAGCTTGATATCCGCCGGATCGGTGCCGGCTCTCTGCAACACCGCATCGACCGCGCCGGAAATGCCGACCGCAAGGTCGTGGCGTGTCGTCAGCGACTTCGCCTTGGCATGAACCGTGCCCCTGTCGCCCCCCTCGCCCGACCACAAAACGGCGTCCGTATAGGTGCCGCCCGTGTCTATGCCGAGGAAAAGCGGCGACGACTTCGATCTTGCGTTCATTTCAGGGCAGTCCGGAAAGCTGTGGGCACGATAGGCGTGGCCATAGACCATTGGCGGCTCAAAAGGAAACCGGCCAGCGCCGTTCTTTCGTCATCCCAGCTTCAACGCTCTATTTCGTGATCGAAATTACCTGTGTCGACTTCGGCGCGCAGGTAAAGCAGCAATATTCGCATGGCGGCTTGTCGTTGTCCGGCCCGACGCCGAAGGAGATGGTGTCGTCGCCATTGACCCATGCGCCGTAACAGATGCGCTCGCCTTCCTCGCAGGTGACCGGCACCGACTTCTTCTCGCGGCTATCGAGGAAATAGACCTTGTCGCCGCCCGGCCAGACCTTGCTGCGCGACTGGCTGAACAGCTCGACCGCGACGCCACGATCCTGCTGGTTCTTCATGTAGAAATTCATCTCGGCGGCGAAGGACGGGGCGGCAAGGCCGACGGCGAGCAGAAGCCCAAGCAAGATCGTCGGAACGCTCCCCGGCAGACGCAATGAAAACGCGGAAAATCGTGTCATGGCAGTTTCCCGAATCATCCACGCCAAGCAAAGCACGAGCCTATGCGCCGCGAAAGCCGCCCCCGCCCTTGTGCATTCTCTATTTTTTTGCCTCGCATAGAGGCTCGCAGTCCGATCTTCTCAGCTTAACTCCAAAAAAGAGGGGAGGTGCGAACGGATTTCTGCGACTGACTAAAGGAGCGGATGAGTTGCCGTCACAGAGGACAGGCCTTGCGCGACACCGCAAAACGGCGGCCGGCGGTGGTGGTATTCACCGAGACCTTCTACCGGATCACCGACGCAATAGGGCGCAAGCATCAGACCAAGACATCGCCACGGGTGAAGAAGGAAGCGCCGGGTGCATTAAACGTGAGGCTTTGCCGAAGTTGACAGATGGTGAAAAACGATCCGGGAAAGGGAAACGGCTTAAGCCGCCTGCTCCAGCATGGTTCGCGGCAAATTCTGGCGAGCATCAAGCACTTCCATGCCGACGATATGGCCCTCGATGTCGTAGTCGAGAATGATCCCGTCGGAAACTTCTTCGCTTTCGAGCACTTTTTCCGAGGAAAACCGGATATAAGCCGCATTGGCTTCCGGATCATATTCAAATTTTGGCGTCATGTAGACCTCGCTCTGCGGTCAAGGAACGCCGATATTATACGCATTTCGTCAGCCGTTTCCACCACGGCGATTGGCGCCGTTGTAACGGCACCAATGGGTAGGACCTGTGCCTGCGGCGCCTCCAACCCGAACTTGCGGTCGCATAGACCCGCCGGGTCTATGCCTTCCGCCCAAAAAGAGCGAACCGCTCAGTTGTCGCCCATCTTGAGCGCCTGGATGAAGGCTTCTTGCGGGATGTCTACCTTGCCGAACTGGCGCATGCGCTTTTTGCCCTCTTTCTGCTTGTCGAGCAGCTTGCGCTTGCGGGAAACGTCGCCGCCGTAGCATTTGGCGGTCACGTCCTTGCGCAGGGCGGAAATCGTCTCGCGGGCGATGACCTTGCCGCCGATGGCGGCCTGGATCGGGATCTTGAACAGATGGTTCGGGATCAGTTCCTTCAGCTTCTCGCACATCACGCGGCCGCGCTTTTCGGCCGCCGTGCGGTGGACCAGCATGGATAGCGCGTCCACCGGCTCCTCGTTGACGAGGATCGACATCTTGACCAGGTCGCCCTCGCGGTAGTCGGTCAAATGGTAGTCGAAGGAGGCGTAGCCCTTGGAGATCGATTTCAACCGGTCGTAGAAGTCGAACACCACCTCGTTCAGCGGCAGGTCGTAGACCAGCATGGCGCGCTTGCCGACGTAGGAAAGGTCGGCCTGGATGCCGCGCCTGTCCTGGCAGAGCTTCAGGGTGCCGCCGAGATAATCGTCGGGGGTGAGGATGGTGGCGCGTATCCACGGCTCCTCGATCGAGGTGATCTTCATCACGTCGGGCATATCGGCGGGGTTGTGCAGTTCCTTTTGCGTGCCGTCCGACAGGTTCAGGCGGTAGACGACGCTTGGCGCGGTGGCGATGAGGTCGAGGTCGAACTCGCGCTCCAGCCGCTCCTGGATGATTTCCAGATGCAGCAGCCCCAGAAACCCGCAGCGGAAGCCGAAGCCGAGTGCCGCCGAGGTTTCCATTTCATAGGAGAAGGAGGCGTCGTTGAGGCGCAGCTTGCCGACGGCGGCGCGCAAATCCTCGAAATCGGCGGCATCGACAGGGAACAGGCCGCAGAAAACCACCGGCTGCGCCGGCTTGAAGCCCGGCAGCGCCTTGGCGGTCGGGCGTCGGTCCTCGGTGATGGTGTCGCCGACGCGGGTATCGGCCACTTCCTTGATCGAGCCGGTGATGAAGCCGAACTCGCCGGGGCCAAGCTCGTCCACCGCGACGCGGGCGGGGGTGAACACGCCGGTGCGCTCGACCAGATATTTGGCGCCTGTGCCCATCATGCGGATGGTCTGGCCCTTCTTGAGCACGCCGTCGATGACGCGCACCAGGACGATGACGCCGAGATAGGCGTCGTACCAGCTATCGACCAGCATCGCCTTCAGCGGAGCGCTCGCGTCGCCCTCGCGCGGCGGCGGCAGCTGGTTGACGATGGCCTCCAGCACCTCGGGGATGCCGATGCCGGATTTGGCCGAAATCAGCACGGCGTTGGAAGCGTCGATGCCGATCACCTCCTCGACCTGCTCGCGAATACGTTCCGGTTCGGCGGCGGGAAGGTCGATCTTGTTCAGCACCACGACGATCTCGTGGTTGTTGTCGAGGGCCTGGTAGACATTGGCCAGCGTTTGCGCCTCGACGCCCTGGCTGGCGTCGACCACCAGCAGCGAGCCTTCGCAGGCCGCCAGCGAGCGCGACACCTCATAGGCGAAGTCGACATGGCCGGGCGTGTCGATGAGGTTGAGGATGTAGTCCTCGCCATTGTTGGCGTGGTATTTCAGGCGCACCGTCTGCGCCTTGATGGTGATGCCGCGCTCGCGCTCGATGTCCATCGAGTCCAGCACCTGTTCCTTGCCGGCCATTTCGCGCGCGTCCATGCCGCCGGTCAGCTGGATCAGCCGGTCGGCAAGCGTGGACTTGCCATGGTCGATATGGGCGACGATGGAGAAGTTGCGGATGTGGGAAATGGGCGTGCTCATGCCGCGGCCTTTAGCAGGGGCGGGTTCATGCGGCAAGCGGCGGCGCGACGCGCACCGCGCCGATGTTCACCAGCGCAGCAGGCGCTGGCCGGCCAGAGCGCCGAGCGCGGCCATTCCCGCGATTGCGATCGTGTACCAGGTGGCGACGAAGAAAGGTGAATCGTCGGGGCAATGCGCCGCGTAAAACAGCGCCGCGAGGCCGCCTGCCAGCAGGCCGGCAACGGCTCCGGCAAGGCGCGGACGCGTCGGCGCGCCATATCTGATGGCCACCAGGAACACCGCCAGCGGGCCGACGCCGATCAGCGGGATGCTCATCATGCAGACGAGGCTGTTGGTTCCGATCCAGCGCGTGTGCCAATCGGCGGACGGTATCGCCCGGAATTCGCCGAGCACGGCGACAAGCAGGATCAACGGGGCAAGCAGGAGCCAGTTCATGGCGCCGAGGCCGGCGCCCGGCCGGGCAAGGCGCGCGGCAAGGGCCAGGGCGGTAACCACCAGCGCGCCGGTGACGACGAACTTCAGGGCAAACCGCGTCGTCGACATGGCAAGGGCGAAATCGGGGCGTGGGCCAAGGACGCTGAAAAACACGGCCGCCGCAACCATGATTGCCACCACGGCCGCGCCGGCAAGCACCATGACGGGCGAAGGTGCCGTGGCGCGGGCATCCTTTGCCAGTATCTCGATAAGATCGTTCGTCTGCATGTTAGTTCTTTCCGAATCGTGCTGCGATGGAGGCCAGCCCGCGATGAAACGCCACGCGAACGGCCGCCTCCGTCATGTCGAGCGCCTTGGCAGTATCGGCGATGGAGCGCCCTTCGACGGAGATCGCCGACACCACCGCCTTTTGCGCCGGCGCCAAAGTCTCGACCACACGGGAAATGTCGCGAGAACTGACGGCCTCTTTTTCCGGTTCCGCCAGCGTTTCGGAAAAATCCGATATGTCGACCTCGACGGCACGCCCGCGCCGGCGGAAAGCATCGATGATCTTGAACCGGGCAATCGCAAACACCCACGGCAAGACGGCGGCATCCTGCCGCCATGTGTGGCGCTTCAGATGGATTGCCAACAGCGTCTCCTGCACGATGTCCTCCGTGTCGACGCCGCCGCCCTGCAACCGTCGACGCGCAAAACCGCGCACCCGCGACGCTATATCGGCCAGGAAACCCGCATAGGCCCGCTCGTCGCCGGCAATCGCGGCCTTGAGCAAAACGGCAAGTTCGGCTTCGCCAGCGCCCCGCACACAGCACTCCCCATTTATTCGGCCGCCGATGCCTGTTGTTACGGACTGCCTGAAAAATTGTCCAAGCGGAACTCGATCACGAAACTGTGTCGCGTCGCGTCCGTAACATCAAGGGCGGGCCGGCGAAATAATGACACGAGAGGCAGCGAACCGCCGGCTCGTATCGAATGTAGCAGCCGCGGCAAACGGCACCGCATTATGACGGCGGCCAAAGCCACCAGAGGAGAGAAAACGATGAAAAACTTCACCCGCATGACGCTTCCCGCACTGGCCTTCGCGCTGGCTTCCACCGCACTTTTTGCCGGCGGCGCCGCCCATGCCGAAGATGCCATGAAGCCCGCGAACGCAATGAAGGCGGGCGATGCCATGAAGCCTGCCGATGCCATGAAACCTGCCGATGCGATGAAGCCAGCGGATGCGATGAAGCCAGCGGATGCGATGAAGCCCGCTGACGCCATGAAGCCGGCCGACGCCATGAAGCCAGCGGATGCGATGAAGCCGGCCGACGCGATGAAGCCCGCTAAGGCCAACTAGATCTTGGTGTTTGGCTCGGCATGACCGGCCTGCCGGTCCCGCCGGGCGCGTCTGGGACTGGCTGTCGTTTCCAGCGGACGGCTGCACACAGGCCAAGCACATGAAATTGAGACGATAATACCCTATCTATCGCGTAAGATCGAAACTCTAAGGATGCTATGGAGCCCCCAACCATGACTGAACGAAGGAATTCGATAGGAAAACGCCTGCCCGGTTCATCTGGAACCGCGTTCGCCGCGCTGGCGCTCGC
>DASYCS010000233.1:0-2162 GCA_036500025.1 Mesorhizobium sp.
GTCATCTATCAGTTCGTCAAGAAGGCCAGCGAGGTCGACCTGCGCATCACCATCGGTTCGCCCGAGCAGCTGATTGCCGACATTGCGAAGGGCGGCGTGGATTTCGCGATCTCGCCGCGCATCAAGCTGCTGCCGGGCTATTCGCAGGCCGAATTCCACCATGAGATCAATTCGCTCTATTGCGGCGACCGCCATCCGCTGTTTGGAAAGAAGGACCCGACGCGAGAGGATGTGGAAGCGGCCCGGTTCGTCGTTCGGCCCTATGCCAACAAGGCCGAACTACAGCATTTCCCGAATGCCACCGTCGGCGCCTATTCGTCCAATATCGAAGCGCAGGCGATGTATATTCTAAGCGGGCACTTTCTTGGCTACCTGCCCGACCACATGACGACCATGTTCAGGAACAACGAGCGGCTCAAGGCGCTGCTGGTTTCAGAATCGCAGATCCGCTCCCCTTTCGTCATCATCGCCCCCAAGCACAAAAAGGCGTCGCTGTCGCAGCGCATTTTCATTCAGGAGTTGCGCAAAAGGGCGGGCGAAGCGGGAAAGGCCACGGGGAAAGCCCCCGCTGTCGCGCGGGCAAAGCCATTGCCCAGATTGCGAAGCGTGTAGCGGTTTATGGATTGGATGTTCTAAAGACGCGGCGCCCGCTCGTCGATCCTGAAATGCGCGTCGGTCGGAACGCAGTCGGCCCCGTTCACCGGAACCAGATCCTGCGGGCATGCCGAGAACGCGACGATCAAATCCATTTCCGCGCGCATCGAGACATATGAACCCGCCTTCGACACCGGCGCTTCGAATGAAACCGAGCCGTTTTCGCCGATGGGAATGTTCATGAACAGGTTTAGCGGCGAAGGCGTCTCCGGCGGCTTCAGGCCGAGCGGCGCCATCGCCGCGACCAGATTGTCGGTGCAATTGTCATGGTGGCCGACATGGCCAAGCTGCTGGTAGCGATAGCGGTCGCAGGCGGCAATCAGCGTGTCGTGCACACCGCCGGAATTGTCCTGGATCAGGGTCAGCATCGGACGCCGCTTGTTGCTGCGCAACGTATCGCCGTTTTGCGGATTGACCTTGAGCATGGCGCCCCGGCTATGCTCCATCGACATGAACTCCGCCACGTCGTCGGCGCAGAAGGCCCAGCTGTCGACGACCTGCGTGCCATGGGTGTTGATGACCGTAACCACCTGCCCCCGGTTGACGCGCACCGCTACGCCTTTGCGCGCGGGAATGAGTTGAAGCTGTCCCAGGCTGGCATTCGTCGGCATGGCGATTTCTCCCAATCAGCGTTTGCGTGCTTCACGCTCGGCGAAAATGTAGCCCAGAAAGTTCAAGAGCACCTGCGCCGCCAGAAAGCCAGTGATACCCGAAGGATCGTAAGCCGGGGCTACTTCGACAAGGTCGATGCCGACAACGTCGCCGCGCTTGACCAGAGCCTGGAGCATTTCCATCACTTCGTAATACAGGAAGCCGCCATGGCTGGGCGTACCGGTGCCCGGCGCAATCGACGGATCGAAGCCGTCAATGTCGATCGTCACATAATAGCGGGCGCCCGCCGGAATGGTCGCCAGCACGCCCTCCAGGCCAAGCTTGCGCGCCTGGCGGACGGAGAGGATGGTCGAGCCGCGCTGGCGCGCATCCTCGTAGCCGTCGCGGGCCGTGGAGGAAACGTTGCGGATGCCGATCTGGCTAAGCCCGCTGACATGCTTCTGCTCCGCCGCGCGGCGCATCGGGTTGCCATGGCCTTCGCGCACGCCATGGCGCACATCGACGAAGTCGAGATGGGCATCGATCTGCACGATGTGGATCGGACCATGCTCGCTGAACGCGCGGACGCAGGGAATGTTAATGGCATGGTCGCCGCCGAGAACCAGAGGCAGCGCGCCGCGCTCAAGTATCTTGCGGACCGCCTTTTCCGTATTCGCATGGCTGGTGGCCGTATCGGTGTGGACGATATCGGCATCGCCGACATCGACGATGCGCACCTTGTCGAGCGGCAGGTAGGTCTCGTCGTCCTCATGGTCATAAGCGCCGCCATGGCCGAAGGAAAACAGCGTCGAGGCCTCGCGGATGGCGCGCGGGCCAAAGCGCGCGCCCGAACGGTACTGGGTGCCCATGTCGAAAGGCACGCCGAGCACGGCGACATCGGCATCGATCTTGTCCCA
>DASYCS010000234.1:0-19558 GCA_036500025.1 Mesorhizobium sp.
TGGTCGCGGCGGATTGCGGCAGGATCGTCGTTGTCGACAATATGGTGCGTGGCCGAATTGCCAATCTGGTTTCGGCTCTTCCATCCGGGCGCGTCGAAATCGTCAATGGCGACATACGCGACCAGCGGCTGATGCAGACGCTGGTGGCCGGCTGCGACACCGTATTCCATCAGGCGGCGCTGCGCATCACCCACTGCGCCGCTGAGCCGGACGAAGCGATGCAGGTGATGGTCGACGCCACCTATCGCCTGCTGCGCCAATGCGTGGAGGCGAAGGTTCGCAAAGTCGTCATGGCCTCGTCGGCGTCGATCTACGGCATGGCCGAGGATTTCCCGACGACCGAAAGCCACCATCCCTATGGCAACCGCACGCTCTATGGCGCGGCCAAGTCGTTCGGGGAAGGGCTGCTGCGCTCCTTCAACGACATGTACGGCCTCGATTATGTCGCGCTGCGCTACTTCAACGTCTATGGCCCGCGCATGGACATTCACGGCCGCTATACCGAGGTGATGGTGCGTTGGATGGAGCGGATCGAGGCGGGCGAGCCGCCGCTGATCTTCGGCGACGGCTTGCAGACCATGGACCTGATCCACGTAACCGACGTGGCGCGCGCCAACATTCTTGCCGCGACCGCGCCTGCTTCCGATACGGTCTTTAATGTCGGCTCCGGCGCCGAAACCTCGCTGCTCGGCCTTGCCCGCCATTTCGCCACCGCCATGGGGCGTCCGGAGCTTCAGCCCGAGCACAGGGAAGAGCGCGCCATCAACCCGGTGCCGCGCCGGTTGTCTTCCACCGCGGCCGCACGGGAAATGCTTGGTTTCCGCTCAAAGGTCGAGCCGCAGGAAGGCATCGCCGATCTCGTCGCCTGGTGGCGCGACGAAATGAAGCTTGCCCGGACAACGGAGATGGCATCGTGATTCCGATTGCAAAACCGCTTGTCGGGCAGGAAGAGGCAGACGCCGCCAGCCGGGTCATCCTGTCTGGCTGGCTGACGCAGGGGCCGCAGGTGGCGGCCTTCGAAAGCGAGTTCGCCGCCCTGGTCGGCGCCGACCACGCCTGCGCTGTGGCCAATTGCACGGTCGCCCTGCATCTGGCGCTGATGGCGCTTGGCGTCGGCCCCGGCGACGAGGTCGTCACCGTCAGCCACACCTTCATAGCCTCGGCCAACGCCATTCGCCAATGCGGCGCGACGCCGGTGTTCGTCGATATCGAGCAGGACGGTTTCAACATCGATCCGGCCCTCATCGGCAAGGCGATAACCCCGCGCACCAGGGCGATCCTGTGCGTGCATCAGATCGGCATGCCCTGCGACATGCAGGCCATCATGCGCATCGCCCGCGCCCATGGCGTCCCGGTCATCGAGGATGCCGCCTGCGCCATCGGTTCGCAGATACGCGTCGACGGTCAATGGCAAGCTGTCGGGCGTCCGCTGGGCGACATCGTTTGTTTCTCCTTCCATCCGCGCAAGGTGCTGACCGTCGGCGACGGCGGCATGCTGACGACGCAGAACCCTGAGTGGGATGCGCGGTTCCGGCTCTGGCGCCAGCATGGCATGTCGGTTTCCGACGCGGTGCGCCACGGCAGCCGCGAGGTGATCCTCGAATCCTATCCGGTGCAGGGCTTCAATTACCGCATGACCGATATCCAGGCCGCAGTCGGGCGCGAACAGCTGAAGCGGTTGCCGGGCATCATCGCCAGCCGCCGCAAACGCGCCGAGATTTACAGCGCCGCAATCGCCGGCATCGATGGCCTCACCGCCCCGCACGAGCCGGATTGGGCGCTGTCCAACTGGCAAAGCTATTGCGTTCGCCTAGTGCCCGGCCTCGACCAGCGCGCGATCATGCAGGATTTGCTGGACCACGGCGTATCGACGCGGCGCGGCATCATGTGCATCCACATGGAAAAGGCCTATGCCGACCTGCCGCTGCCGCATTCGCTGCGCCACTCGGAAAAGGCGCGTGACCATTCCATCATCCTGCCGCTCTACGCGCAGATGTCGCATGACGAACAGATGCGGGTGATCGAACTGCTGGCGGCCGCCGTTGCCCGGACCAGCCGGACGCCGCACATGGCCGTTGCCTGAGGCCCGGCGCGACATGCCGGGACCTGCCTCACAGCCGCGCGGTTCGCTCAATGTGATGCTGCAAAGCATCGAGCGGCGCATCGGCATCCTGCATCTCGACCTCACCGACCTTGAAGTGGTGACCGAGGCCGCGACCGGCGCTTATGCTTCTACCGCCGTCATCGCCGCCCTCGCGGGCGCCAAGGTCCGCGCCTGCGCGCGCGACACCCATAACCATGGCAGCGCCGAAGACGCCGTCGCCGCCACCCGTGAACTGGCGCGGCTGGCGGGCGTCGAGGACCAGATCATCTTCTTCCACGGCGTGCCGCCCGAGGTGCTGCGCAGCTGCGACATCCTCACCAACACCGGCCGCATCCGGCCGATCACCCGCAACATGGTGGACCTGTTGCAGGAAGACGCCGTCATCGCGCTGATGTTCGAGGCGTGGGAATTTCGCGGCTCCGACCTCGATCTCGCCGCCTGCCGCGAGCGCCGCATCCGCATCGCGGCGGTCAACGAACGTCACGGCAATGTCGGCGTGTTTCCGTTCCTTGGGCCTTTATGCGTGTGCCTGCTGCGCGATGCCGGCATGAATGTCGCCGGCAAGCGCATCGCGGTCATCTGCGACAATCCCTTCGCCACCTTTCTGCTGGCCGGCCTGGCCGAAGTCGGCGCCGAGGCCGCGGCCTTCGAAAGCCCTTTGCAATTGACGCCGGGGCCGTGGGATGCCGTCGTGCTGGCGCTGCTGCCGCAAGACGATCCGCTTGGCCAGCGCCATCTGGAAGTCATCGCCGAACGCGCCCCCGGCGCACTCCTCGCCCAGTTCTGGGGCGATGTCGACCGCGCCGCAGTCAAGGAGCTTGGCCTCCGCATCTGCCCAGAAATCGAACCCGGACGCGGCCACATGGGCATCCTGCTCAACCGCCTAGGCCACGAACCCATCGTGCGCCTGCAAGCCGGCAGCCTGAAAGCCGCCGAAATCGTCCTGCGCGGCGGCCCGTTCATGCCCGGCGGGATAGCTTCGCTGCTGTAGAGGCAATAGGCGTGGTTTCTCTATTCCGTCATGTCCTTCATCAATTTATCTAATATGCATGTCCATACTTAGAACGGGTTCCGACGGCGACCAGGAAAGGATTTCTTGTGTTCGACGTGTTGTTGTCTTCGAGCATTGTTGACGTTTTTGCGTCGTTTCGATGGGGTTTTAATCACTACAGGTTTCTTTTTGGGGGTTA
This sequence comes from Mesorhizobium sp., assembly GCA_036500025.1. Lineage (GTDB taxonomy): Bacteria > Pseudomonadota > Alphaproteobacteria > Rhizobiales > Rhizobiaceae > Mesorhizobium. Next base: position 3,295 of record DASYCS010000234.1, read on the forward strand.
CCTTGGTTGGTCCGCTACTTTTCTTTGTAACGCCGTTTTCTGGCTCCTTGTTTGCTGATGCCGCTAGCAACTCAACTGCGTGAACCTGCCGTTCGAGAAGTTGTAGCGCATCGCTTTCGAACTCGTCAGATGATCGGTTCCCCTCATACTGTAAATACAGAGATATCAGGGCTATCAGGAGGGTTAAGATGGGCAGTCCCAAGACCATGAAGCGCCCCATGATGCGACCCAGGACAGGGGCAACTTCCGCCGCTTGCTTAACAGCATCTTCGGGCGTTATCTCGTGAGCCTTCGCTCGGCGTGCGATTTCTTCGAGTTTGTGTAAGATTGCCCGCGAGATGGGAGGCCCGGAAACCATTTCCAGTTCCCCACCCCTAGTATTGAATACGCCATCTACCAGCTTCGCCATCCGTCCGCAGCGAGGACAAGTCATCCGGCTGCCAGACAAGGTGATATTAGATGAATTCTCAATGTGAATTCCGCCGTGGCCATCAAATATGCAGCCACAGTGCCGGCAATACCCTGGAATGCTTAGCATACGTCAAAACCTCCATCCGCACGGTTCAGTGTATCTGAGTCGAATGAGTTCTTTAAAATAACAATTACCCAAACAGGTTCAAACCATGAACAAAATCTGGCATGATCGCCTCATGCCTATTGTTTCACCGATTCTCCAGAACCCGCTGATCGACGGTCGCCAGTCGGAGCGCGCCATGTTGGTGCGGCGGGGGGTGCAGCGGCTGCTCATGCAGATGGGCGCGCATGTGCTGCCGGAACTGTCGCTCGCCACCGGCCGTCGCGCCGATCTCGTTGCGCTGACGCGCTCGGGCGATATCTGGATCATCGAGATAAAATCCTCGGTCGAGGACTTTCGCGTCGACCGCAAATGGCCGGATTACCGGCTGCATTCGGATCGCTTCTTCTTCGCCACCCATCCCGGCGTGCCGGCGGAGATTTTTCCCGAAGAATGCGGCTTCATCCTGTCGGACGGCTATGGCGCCGAAATCATGCGCGACGCACCCGAGCACCGCATGGCCGCCGCCACCCGCAAGGCGCTGACGCTGCGCATCGCGCGCGCCGGCGCGGCGCGCCTGCTGGCAGCGGAACTGGCCGGCGTTTCCGTGCCGGCCATCGAGGGCGAGAGCGAATAACGGGAGAAAGTCGGCAGAAAGCAGTGAATATGTGAGCAGCGAGGCGACAGGTAGAAAACACTACCCCCTACTCCCCTACTCCCCTACTCTCACCGCGGCGCGCGCTTGGCCAGAATCCGTTGCAGCGTGCGGCGATGCATGTTGAGGCGGCGCGCCGTTTCGGAAACGTTGCGCTCGCACATCTCGTAGACGCGCTGGATATGTTCCCAGCGCACCCGGTCGGCCGACATCGGGTTTTCGGGCGGCGCGGCGCGCTCGCCGGAAGTGCGGGTGAGGGCCGCGAACACATCGTCGGCATCCGCCGGCTTCGACAGATAGTCGATTGCGCCAAGCTTCACCGCTGTCACGGCGGTTGCGATATTGCCGTAGCCGGTGAGGATGACGGTGCGCGCATCCGCCCGCTTTTCGCGGATGGCGGCCACCACGTCCAGCCCGTTGCCGTCGCCAAGCCGCATGTCGACGACCGCATAGGCGGGCGGATTGGCGCGCGCCTTGCCAACCGCTTCTTCGACGCTTTCCGCCGTTTCGACGGTAAAACCGCGCGTTTCCATGGCGCGCGCCAGACGGGTGAGGAAGGGCTTGTCGTCCTCCACGATCAAGAGGGAGGTGTCGTCGCCCGTTACCATGCCGTCAGCGGCATCTTCGCCGTTCATTGCCGTATAATCCTTGTTTGCCAGCTTTCCATGCAGATATAGTTCTTGAGCGCTCTTGTCCAATTTTCGCCATCCGCCCGCCATTTTTGCGAGTTCAGGCGGTGTCGAACATGTCCGTTTCGGCAGGATGGCGGTTGACGAAATTGGCGCGCGGCCAGTTGATTTCCACGATGGCGCCTTCGCCCGGCCCGTTGGAGTTGCTGAAGGCGATGCTGGCGCCCGAGCGTTCGAGCAGCGTCTTGGCGATGAATAGCCCAAGTCCCAGGCCGCCGCCCGGTTCCGCGCCCTGGCGGGTCGACATATAGGGTTCGCCGATCCGGTCGATGATTTCGGCGGGAAAGCCCGGCCCATCATCGGCAATCGAAAAATTGACGTGGTTGTCATCCCAGTTCCAGCGGATGATGACCTTCGCCTGCGCGAAGTCGACGGCGTTCTCGACCAGATTGCCGAGGCCGTAGAGAACGCCGGGGTTGCGCCGGCCTACCGGCTCCGGGCCGATTCGCGCGCCAGGTTCAAGCGCGATGGAAATGCCGAAATCACGGTGCGGCGCGATCACCTCTTCCACCAGCGAGGTCAGCGGCAATTGCGAAAGCTGCGGCTCGCCTTCGGAGGAAAGGCTGGTCAGTCGCTTGAGGATCTCGCGGCAACGTTCGCTCTGCGAGCGAAGCAGGGTTACGTCCTCGCGGTATTTCGGATCGGAACCGAGCGCCTTTTCCATTTCGCGCGCCACCAGCGTGATGGTCGCCAGCGGCGTGCCGAGTTCGTGCGCCGCCGCCGCCGCCAGCCCGTCCAGCGCCGACAGATGCTGCTCGCGCTGCAACACCAGTTCGGTGGCGGCAAGCGCGTTGGCCAGAAGCCGCGCCTCCTCGGCGACGCGGAAAGCGTAGATCGCGGTAAACGAGATCGACGAAAACACTGCCACCCATGTGCCGGCGACATAGACGAAGGGCAGGGTCAGCGGCTCGCCCGCTTGCCATGGCAGCGGCAGGTGGAAGAATACCAGGAGCGTCGCCAGCGCCATCACCATCCCGCCAAGCGCGGCGGTGAGGCGCAGCGGCAGCGAGGCGGCCGAAATGACCACCGGCACCGTCATCAGCAGCGAGAACGGGTTGGTCAGGCCGCCGGTCATGTAGAGCAGGCCGGCCAGTTGCAGGCTGTCGAACACCAGAATGCCCATCGCCGCCGGCGGTTTCAGCCGGTGCGCCGCCGGATATCGAAAGGCGAGGATAAGATTGAGCCATGCCGAACAGGCGATCAGCGCGAAGCAGACGCCGACCGGCAGCGGGAATTGCAGCCCGTAGGCGACCACGATGACGGTGATGCTCTGGCCGACAATGGCGAGCCAGCGCAGGCGGATCAGCGTATTGAGGCGCAGCCTCTGGCTTTGCCGGAAATCGGGTGCGCGGTGAAAATCGATCATTGGCCGGCTTTTATAGCGATGCGGGGCATAATTCCAGCGTGGCGGTTGGTTCGGGTTCCGGCGTAGGGGCCGAGACAGTTCCGCTTTTTACGTTTATGCGATTTCGAATTGAAACACGCTAGCTTCCACGCGGCTTGGCGCGGGCGGTGGCGGTGGCGGCGAGCGGGTTTTCCGGCCAGACATGCTTGGGGTAGCGCCCGCGCATGTCGGCGCGCACATCGGCCCACGAACCGCGCCAGAAGCCGGGCAGGTCGCGCGTCGTCTGGATCGGCCGGTGCGCCGGCGAAAGAAGTTCGAGCGTCAGCGGTACCGTTCCGGCGGCAATCGATGGGTGGCGGTCGAAGCCGAACAGTTCCTGCACGCGGATCGCCAGAACCGGGCCTTCCTCGTCGTAACGGATAGGCACCCGGCTTCCCGAAGGCGCATCGAAATGCGTCGGCGCCAGGGCCTCGACCTTGCGTTGCAACTCATGCGGCACCAGCGAGGCAAGCCCGGCCGAAAGCGCGGCTGCGTCGATCGCGGAAAAGCTTGCCGCGCCGGTCAGGAAAGGTTCGAGCCAGGTTTCGAGATTTTCGATCAGGGCAGCATCCGAAACGTCCGGCCATGGCGCTCCAAGGCCGCGATGCAGGAAGGAAAGCCGGCGGCGAAGCGTTTCCGCCTCCTTGCTCCATGGCAGCAGCGACAGCCCATGTTCGCGCACCGCTTCGATAATGGCGCGGTCGGCATCCGCGCCCGAGGGCGCCGGCAACATGCGCTCCGCCAGGGTGATCGCGCCGAGCCGCAAGGTTTCGCGCACCCGCACCGCGCGCTTTTCCCGGTCGAACAGCGTTTCGCGCCGTGCCTCGATCCGGTCACCCAGGGCGGCGCGGATATCGGCTTCATCGACGGCCGCCGCCGCCGTGATGCGGGCGTTCTGCGCCTTGCCGGTCAGGTCGGCGACGACGAGAAAAGCTTGGCCAGCCAGCGGGTCGGCGGCATCGAGCGCCGCGCCCGAGCCATTGGCCAGCACGAAACGTCCGCGTTCGCCGCGCGCCTTGGCAACGCGGTCCGGCCACGCATGCAGCAACAAGGCTCCGGCTTTGCCCTCTTCTCCGTTGCGGGAAGGGCTTGCGCGCGGCACCGGGGCGAGGGTGCTTTTCGCGTCTTGCCGGTCTATTCGGCCGCCGTGTTTTCCCGAGCCGGATGCCAAGGCATTGCGCGCCAGCCGCTGCGCCAATTGCCTTGCGGATGCGGCGCGGGGCGAGTGCTCGCCGTGAAAGCGCATCAGCCTGCGCTCAAGATCGACGCCGTCGCCGCCCAGCCCGCGTTCGGTGAGCAGCACGGCAAGTTCGGCGGCGGCCTGAGCGGATGGCGCGTCGCCGTCCTTCGCCGCTTCCGCCACCATGTGCGCCAGCCGCACCGGCAGCGCCAGCCCGCGCATGGCTTCGCCCTGTTTGGTCAATCTCCCGGCATCGTCTATCGCGCCAAGCGCCTTTAGCAAGGCGCGGGCTTCGGCAAGCGCCGGTGCCGGCGGCGGGTCGAGGAAGGACAGTGTCGTGGGGTCGGCGACACCGAAGGCGGCGCAGTCGAGCACCAGCCCGGAAAGGTCGGCCTCCAGTATTTCCGGCGGCGTGAACGCCGGCAGCGCCGCCGTCTGCTCCGCCCGCCACAGGCGGATCGCCACGCCGGGCTGCGTACGCCCGGCGCGCCCGGCGCGCTGGTCGGCGGAAGCTTTTGCCGCGCGCACCGTTTCCAGCCGGGTCAGGCCGCTTGCCGGCTCGAAACGCGGCAGCCGCGCCAGCCCCGAATCGATGACGACGCGCACGCCGTCGATGGTGATCGAGGTTTCGGCAATGGAAGTGGCGAGCACCACTTTGCGCCGGCCGGCGGGCGACGGCTTGATCGCCGCGTCCTGCGCCTTGCCGTCAAGCAGGCCGTAGAGCGGCACGATATCGGTGTCGCTGCCGATCCGCCCTTCCAGCCGCTCGGCGGTGCGCAGGATTTCGCGCTGGCCGGGCAGGAAAGCGAGGATGCTGCCGGTTTCGTTGGCAAGGGCGTCCCGGATGGCCTTCGCCATGGCGTCTTCGACGGGCGTGCCCGCCGGGCGCTCCTCATAACGGATATCGACGGGAAAGGCGCGGCCTTGGCTTTCGATCACAGGCGCATCGCCAAGCAGGCTCGCCACGCGCGCGCCGTCTAGCGTCGCCGACATCACCAGCAGGCGAAGGTCCGGCCGCAGGGCGCTTTGCACGTCAAGCGCCAGCGCCAGCCCGAAATCGCCGTCAAGCGAGTGCTCGTGAAACTCATCGAACAGCACGGCCGCGATGCCGGGCAATTCGGGATCGTCAAGCAGCATCCGCGCAAATACGCCCTCTGTCACTACAAGGATTCTGGTGCACGCCGAGGTGCGATTTTCCATGCGCATGGCGTAGCCGACCGTCTCACCCGGTTCCTCGCCAAGCAGGGCCGCCATGCGGCGCGCGGCGGCGCGGGCGGCAAGCCGGCGCGGCTCCAGCAGCACAAGCTTGCCATCGCCGCGCCAGGGCGCCGAGAGCAGCGCCAGCGGTGCCAGCGTGGTCTTGCCAGCGCCAGGCGGGGCGACCAGCACGGCGCAATTGCCAGCGGCAAGCGCCTCGCCAAGCGCCGGCAACACCGCCGATATCGGAAGGTCTGGCAAATCCTTCTTCGTCACGTCGCCTCGTTGTCGTTGGCCGCACCGGCGGCTGAAGAACTGCGCATATCAGTGGCGGCCGGCGCTGTACAACCGGCGTCTGCCAAGACGCTCAGAAGCGCCGGCTGACGAAGGGCGAACCGGCCAGCCCGAAGCGCCAAGGCCAGTCGACGGCGCGGCTAAGCCCGATGCGCGTGCCGGTGGCGACGGGCATCTCTTCGCCCGCCAGTTTCAGCGAAAAGGGCGGCTTGTCCAGCGCAAGCCCGTTCATGGAAATATCGACGCCCAGCGCCTGGCACAGCCGCCCCGGCCCGGAGCACAACAGCCGCGGGTTTTCGGTGTTGCGGCGCGGGGCCATGGCGTCGAGGCCAGCGGTCGGCTCCAGCGCGCGGATGAGTGCTGCGCTGCCCGGCAGGCAGACGAAATTAAGGCACCAGTGGATGCCATAGGAACGATAGACATAGGCGCAGGCCGGCGGCCCGAACATCGCCCGGTTTCGGTTGGTTGGGCCGCGATAGGCATGCGATGCGGGATCGTCCGGCTGGTAGGCCTCGGTCTCGACGATCACGCCGCCAACGCCGTCGACCAGGATCGTCGCGCCGATGAGGTCCTTTGCAACGGCAAGGGCGGGCCTGGAGAAAAACGCGGTCAGGTTCATGGTCGAGCCTTTGAGATCAGCAACCGTTCAGCCAAGGCGTCGCTATCCTTCAGGCGGCATCGTTGCGCAAGCCGGAGCATGGCTAAAGTTTCAGGATGCGCCTGCCAATAGGCTTTCGCCCGGCATGGAGACGGTGGCGGGCGAAAGCCGGATGCGAAAGGCCGCCCCGCCATCCTCGGCGTCCTCGACCCAGATGCGCCCGCCATGCTGGGCGATGATGCGCTGTGAGATGGCGAGGCCAAGTCCCGCGCCGTGCGGCTTGCCGCTCATCGTGTCGCCCAGTTGCCGGAAACGCTCGAAGACGATCTCGCGGTCGTCGGCGTGGATGCCGGGGCCGTTGTCGCTGACCGAAATTTCGAATTCGTCGCCGGAGCGCGCGAGGTGCAGTGTCGCCCGCCCGCCGCCCTGCTGTGAAAACTTCGCGGCATTGCCGAGCAGGTTGATCACCACCTGCACAAGCCGGTCATGGTCGCCCATCACCAGTGCCGGGTCGGCCTCTATGCGCAGCGCCAGCTCGATCCGGCCGGCGGCGAAAACCTGATGCATGGCGGCGGTGGATTCGCGGATGACCGCGGTAAGGTCGACCACGGCGCTTTGCGCTGGAAAAGCACCGGTCGCCTCGATCTTGGAAAGGTCGAGCAACTGGTTGATGAGACGGGTCAGGCGCTCGGATTCGGTGACGACGATGCGCAGGAACTCGCGCCTTTCCTCGCCCGGCAAATCCGGATGATCGCGCAGGATTTCGCAGAATGCCCGGATCGAGGCGAGCGGCGTGCGCAATTCGTGGTTCACGGTGGCGACGAAATCGTCCTTCAGCCGGTCGAGTACCTGAAGCTGGGCATTGGCCTCGGTCAGCTCGGTGGTCGCCGCCTCCAATGCGCGGGACTTGTCCTCAAGCTGCCGGTTGGCCTCGATGATGCGCGACGTCTCGTCCAGAATGCGCATCATCTCGTCGACGCCCAGTTGCTCTTCCTCGACGATGGCGCTGACCAGAACCCGTGCGGAAGCCGCGCCGATGACGCCGGCCAGCAAGCGTTCGTAAAACAGCACGGTCTCGGCGTCGGCCTGCCCGGTGGCGTCGGGGTCCAGTCCGCGCATATGCGCCCAGTTGGCAAAGGCGGCGGCGGCTTTTTCGCGGCCAAGAAAGCGCGAAACCAGCGACATGAGGTCGGGAACGCGCGCCGTGCGCCGCCATATCTGCGCTACTTCGTCGAGGTGCTCGGTATCCACGAATAAGGCGGCGCGCGCCTGTTCGACCGGGCTTTGGTGGCCCATCAGCGAGACGATCAGAAACGCGCCGACATTGACCAGCAGCGACCAGAAGGCGCTGTGGGTCACCGGGTCGAGGCCGGTCAGCCCGAACAGCGCATAAGGTTTCAAAAGCGCGGCCCCGAACGGCCCGTCGGCGACGAAACCGATTTCCAGCGCGCCGGAACGGGCGAAGGAGGGCAGTAGCAGCGTGTAGAACCACACCAGCACGCCGGCCGAGATACCGGCAAATGCGCCGGCCTTGGTGGCGCCGCGCCAGAACAGGCCGCCGAAAATGGCCGGCGCGAACTGCGCGACCGCCACGAACGACATCAGCCCGATCGACACCAGCGCGAACTGGGCGCTGTCGTGGCGCATGTAGAGGTAGCCGAGCGCCATGACGGCGATCATGACGATGCGGCGCACCCACAGCAGAAGCCGCGTCAGGTCTGGCTTTTTCGCCAGTCCCAGCGCCTTCACCCGCAGCAGCGCCGGCATCACCACGTCGTTGCACACCATCAGGCTGAGCGCCGTCGCCTCCACCACCACCATGCTGGCCGAAGCCGAAAGCCCGCCAAGGAAGGCGATCAGCGCCAGAACCGGGTGCCCGGTCGCCAGCGGCAGCGACAAAACCAGATTGTCGGGATCGGTATCGACGGGCAGCAGCATCCGCCCGGCGATGGCGATCGGCAGGATGAACAGGTTGATGGCCAGCAGATAGAACGGGAACAGCCACAGCGCGCGGTTGAGGTGGCGCTCGTCGACATTCTCCACCACCATCACCTGGAACTGGCGCGGCAGGCAAAACACCGACATCATCGCCAGCAGCGTCATGGCGATCCAGTCATAGCCGTAACGGTGCGGGGTATATTCGAAGATGGAATGAATCTCGGGCTGGGCCATCGCCTGGGCGAAAAGATCGCCGAAGCCATGGAACAGTCCGTAGCCGACGAACAGCCCTATCGCGGTCAGGCAAACGAATTTGAGGATGGATTCAAGCGCGACGGCCACCACCATGCCGGGGTGGTGCTCGCCCGGATGGATGCTGCGGCTGCCGAACAACATAGCGAAGATGGTCAGGACCACTGCCGCCCACAGCGCGCCGTCGGCCAGCAGCGGCTGCACCATCGGGTGGGCGGCCTCGCCGCTTTGGCTAAGGGCGGCGAACCCGCTGGAGATGGATTTGAGTTGCAGGGCGATATACGGCACCAGCCCGACCACCGCGATCACGGTGACGAGCGCGGCCAGCCCGCCGCTGTTGAAGCGCGCGCCGATGAGGTCGGCGATGGAGGTGATGCGGTTGGCCTGGCTTACCCGCAAAATCTTTCGGATCAGCACCGGGCCGAGCAGGAATGCCAGTGTCGGGCCAAGATAGATCGGCAGGAAATCGAAGCCCGACTGCGAGGCTCGTCCAACCCCGCCATTGAACGTCCAGGAACTGCAATAAACCGCCAGCGACAGCGTGTAGACGACGCTGGAGCCGGTCAGCCGCGAAATGCGGCCGCTGCTGTGCTCGACCAGATAGGCGACGGCGAACAGCAGCGCCAGATAGGCGACGGCGGCGGCGATGATGAACTGCTGGCTCATGGCCGCTTGGTGTCCCGGTCGCGGCCGGCTGCCGGATTGCCGCCGCGTTCCACGATCAGCGCGGTTGCCGCGATAAGCGCCGCCCATACCCCGAACAGATAGATGTAGAGCGCCGGCCAGCCGAACAGCGTGCCGCTGACCAGATTGAGGATGGGCGGGTTGAACAGCACGAAAGCGGCGATGAACAGTCCGACCAGCCGGTCCCGTTTTGTCGTGCGGCGAAGCATCCCGCGCCGCCTATGAATCGGAAATGGCGGTGGAAAGCTGCGGTTTTTCGGCGAGCACGCTCGCCACGCAGGTCACCACGTCGCCGATTGCGAACGGCTTGCTGATATAGGCGTCGGCGCCCAGAGCCAGCCCGGCCCGCCGGTCCGCCTCGCGCCCTTTCGCCGTCAGCATGATGATGCGGACGCCATCATAGGCGGGGCTGGCGCGAAGCATCCGGCAGACGTCGTAGCCGTTGGCCTTCGGCATCATCAGATCGAGCAGGACAAGGTCGGGAACCGCCTGCGCGACCGCATCCAGAGCCTCCTGGCCATCGGTGGCGGTGCGCACGTCATGGCCCTCCCGCCGCATCAGATAGGTCAGGGCGAGCAGGATGTTGGGATCGTCATCGGCGATCAGGATTGAGGCCGACATGCACCGTTTCCCTCCGTATTGGCTTGCAAAACCAGTAAACCTCTTGTGTTTGGTCGACAAGAGCAGCAAAAATACCCGCTTCTGCATCCGGGGCGCAGCGATATGATGAATGGTGCCGGCAGACTATCCAGCGGTACGGTTTCCGACGGGAGCGACGGGTTGCCCGGCATTTCGCAGCCGCGCATCCTCGTGGTCGACGATGACCGCGATATTGCGGGCCTGTTGCGCCGCGAGCTGGTTTCGCTGGGTTTCACCGTGGATTCCGTCGAGTTTGCGGGCGATGCGCTGCTCGCCGCGCGCGATGTCGCCTATGCCTTGATGATTGTCGATCTCGGCCTGCCGGACAGGGACGGGCTGGACCTCGTGCGGGACATGCGCAGCCGGCTGATCGAGGCGCCGATCCTGGTGCTGACTGCCCGCAACGGGGTGGAAGACCGCGTCACCGGCCTGTCCTGCGGGGCGGACGACTATCTGGTCAAACCGTTCGCGGTTCCCGAATTGCGGGCGCGGGTGACCGCGCTGCTGCGCCGTCCGTCGCGGCTGCGGGGCAACCACCTGTCGGTCGCCAATATCGTGGTCGACCGCGATTCGCTTGAGGCCGTCGTCGATGGCGACAGCCTGCCGCTGGCGCTCAAGCAGTTCCAACTGCTCGAACTTCTGGTTCGCCGCAAGAACCACATCACCCCGAAGCGGATGATCGAGGAGGCGCTCTACGGCTTTGCCGACGAAGTCTCGACCAACTCGATCGAGGCGCAGATTTACAAGCTGCGCCTGGCGTTGCGCGCCGCCGGCGCCGAGGCCTCCATCGAGACCAGGCGCGGCATCGGCTATCGGCTGGTGGAACTGAAGCCGGCCCGCACCGATGGCTGAGAGGAAGGCCATAGCGCCGGCCGATCTCGCATTGCTCGATCCAGACGGCGTCTTTGCCGGACGGCTGGCCGGCGACCGCGCGGCCTTGATAGCCTGGCTGGACGCCATGCAGACAGACGGCGCGCGCGAGGAGCAGTTGAAGCACATCGCCACGCTTGCGCACCGACTGGCGGGGGCGGCCGGCACGTTCGGCCATGTCGAAGTAGGCGACGTGGCGCTGAAGCTCGAAGCGTTGATCCTGGACCGCGAGGCCGGCCGGGGGGTGTCGGTCCGGCGCGATGCGGTTCGCCTGGCAGCGGCCGCGCTCATCCTGGCGCTGGACGAAAGCCTGGCCAGCTCCAATGGCGGCGTTTGTTTATAAAAGTCAGTTTCAGGTCAGGTTGAATTCAGGAAGCGGTCAGCTTGATGGCTTTTACTGACTTGTCCGGCGCGGGTGGAGGAGCCGATCCGGATGGTACGACGCCAAGTGCGCCTACGGGCGTGGCTTGTCTGCGGTCGTGGGAGGTCTCCTCTGCGTGAACGAATTCGTGTGCCGCCAGGCGCAACGGAAATGCAAGGGAGGAACTTGAATGTCTGATTCCATAAAACGACCAGCGATCTGGACCCGCCGCCAGACCCTGTTGACCGGCGCGGGAATGGCCGGCGCGGCTATGCTGCCGATGGGCTTCACGCGGGCGGCCTTTGGCCAGGACAAGCCGGCCATCGGCACCTGGCCGGCTGGTTCGGAAGGTTCCTCGGTTTTTGTCGGCGCTTCCGTGCCGCTTACCGGCACCTATGCGGTGCAGGGCGAGGATGAGCTGAAAGGCTATCAGCTTGCCGTCGAGCACATGAACAGCGGCCATGAGCTGATGAAAGCGATCTCGCCCAAGACCACCAAGGGCGTGCTTGGCAAGGAAGTGAAGCTCGGCGTCGCCGATTCGGCCGCCAAGCCCAATGAAGCGGTGCAGGCGCAGCAGCGCTTCATCAGCGAGAACAAGGCGGTGATGATCACCGGCGGCACCTCCAGCGCCGTCGCGGTCGCGCTGAACAAGCTGGCGCAGCGCGAAAAGGTTCTTTTCGTCTGCGGCATTTCCGGCTCGAACGACACCACCGGCAAGGATTGCGTGCGCTACGGCGTGCGCCAGAATTTCTTTGGCCAGACCACCGCCTCGGCGATCGCACCGGTCATCACCAAGGAATTCGGCAAGGACCTGAAGGTGGCGTATATGACGCCGGACTACACCTATGGCCACACCGTCACCAAGTCGATGCAGGACATGACCGCCTCCGCCGGCTGGACGACCGTGACCAACCAGGTTTCGCCGCTCGGCGCGCCGGACTTCTCGTCTTACCTGCTCAACATCGCCAATTCGGGCGCGGATGTGCTGGTCAACGTCAACTGGGGCCATGACGCGGTGCTGTCGATCCAGCAGGCCAAGCAGTTCGGCGTGCTCGACAAGATGAAGCTGGTGGTGCCTTACCAGGTGCCGTTCCTGGCGCGCGAAACGGGCGGCCTGATGCAGGGCGTCTATGCGGCCACCGAATATTGGTGGACGATGGCCGACCAGTTCCCCCTGGCCAAGATGTTCAACGACACTTTCGAGGCCAAGTTCGGCTACAAGCCGGAATGGGGCGCGGAAAATTCCTACATCAGCTTCGCCCATTGGGCGCGCATGGTCGAGGAAGCCGGCAGCTTCTATCCGCCGGACGTCATCAAGGCCTATGAAAAGGGCGAAACCATTCCCTCGCTCACCGGCGATGTCCACTACCGTCCCGAAGACCATCAGTGTGTCCGCCCCGTCGTCGTCGTGAAGGGCAAGATGGAAGCGGATATGAAGAACAAGGAAGATTACTACGACATCGTGGAAATCGTTCCCGGCGAAGGCTTGATGCAGAAGCCGGACGCTTTCGGCTGCAAGCTTGGCGATTACACCTGACAAGACAGGATCGACGCGGCGTGGGCGGCATTTGCCGTCCGCGCCGCCCGCCCGCGCGAATTTCGCCGGGCTTCCCAGGGGAAGAGGGTCCGGTAACCCGTTATGATCAATTGGGCTAATTTCGTCTCGCAACTATTCAACGGGCTGGCGCTCGGCGCCCTGCTGGCGCTTATCTCGTCGGGCCTGACGATCATCTATGGCACGCTGGGCGTCCTCAACCTCGCCCATGGCGCGATGTTCATGCTTGGCGGCTATGCCGGCTACGTCGCCTACACCTATACGGACTCCTTCGTGGTGGCGGTGATCGCCGGCTCGCTGTTCGTGATGATCGTCGGCATCCTGATGGAACGCCTCGTCATCCGCCACTTCTACAGCCGTCCCAATGAGGACCAGCTGCTGGTCACCTTCGGCATCGGCATCTGCTTCGTCGAAATCGTGCGCTTCTTCTTCTCCAGCGATTCCAAGCTGGTGCCGCCGCCGCCGCTTTTTCAGGGCATCACCTCGCTCGGCTTCATGCTGTACCCAACCTATCGCCTGGCCGTGGTCGGCATCGTGGCGGTGGCGCTCATCGCCCTGTTCCTGGTGCTCTACCGCAGCCGCCTCGGCATGATCGTGCGCGCCGGCATCGAGGATTCCGTCATGGTCTCCTCGCTCGGCATCAATGTCCACCGCGTCTTCATGATCGTGTTCGGCATCGGCGCCATGGCGGCGGGCTTCGCCGGCATCATCAACGCGCCGGTGGTTTCGCTGACGCCCGGCATCGGCGACGACATTCTGGTCGAGACTTTCGTGGTGGTGGTGATCGGCGGCGTCGGCTCGTTTCCGGGCGCGGTGCTGGGCGGGCTGATCGCCGGCGAAATCATCAGCATCACCTCGATGTTCAACCCCGGTTACGCCTACGTCATGCTGTTTGCGGCGATGACGCTGGTGCTCGTGCTGCGCCCTCACGGGTTGCTAGGCGCCCAAGGCAGAGAATGAGCGCGGTAGCCCAATGTTGAAGTCACGTCCCTTTCTGATCGAGGCGCTTACCGCAATCGGTTTGCTGGCCGCGCCCTTCATCCTGCCTTATTTCGGCTTCGCGCCGAATACGGTCAACCGCATCCTCGTCTGGGGGCTGTTCGGCATCGGCTTCGACATCTTGTTCGGCTTCACCGGCCTGTTGTCGTTCGGCCAGTCGGCCTTCTACGGCACGGGCGGCTTCGTCGCCGCCTATCTTTTGACGCGGGCGGGCTTTCCCTATGTCATTCCGGCTCTGGTCATCGGCATGATCGTGGCGGCAATCGTCGGCTATCTGGTCGGCTTGATCGCATTGCGGCGAACCGGCATCTATTTCGCCATGATCACGGTGGCCATCGCCGAAGTGTTCTTCTTCGTCGAGTTCAATCCGCTGGCCGACTGGACCGGCGGCGAAAACGGCCTGCCCGGCGTGCCGACGCCAAGCCTGCCGCTTGGCTTCACCACCTTGCATTTCACCACCGGCTGGTCGCTCTACCAGTTCCTGGCGGTGTGTTATTTCATCGGCATCGTGCTGGCGTTGCGCATCGTGCGCTCACCGGTCGGCGCCATCTTCAGCGCAATCCGGGAAAACCCGCTGCGCGCCACGGCAGTTGGCCACAATATCCACGGCTACAAGCTGACGGCCTTCGTCATTGCCGCCGCCTATGCCGGTTTTGCCGGCGGTTGCCTTGGCGTGCTCCAGGCCTTCATGCCGCCGGATGCGTTCACCTTCGAAACTTCCGGCCAGCTCGTCATGCAGGCGGCGATCGGCGGCACCGGAACCTTGTTTGGACCGCTGCTGGGCGCGGCGGTGTGGCTGTTCCTGCAAGACTTCCTGCAAGCGGCCCTTGGCCTCGGCGCGGCATGGAAACTGGTGCTTGGCCTGGTCTTCGTGCTTCTGGTCTGCTTCCTGCGCCGGGGCTTGATCGGCGGCATCGAGGATCTTTACGCGCTTGCCACCGGCAAGGGCCGGCCTGTCGAACCGGTGGAGGACATGCCGGAGCCTGTCGTCCAGCCTATGGCCGACATGAAGCCGGCGCGCCTCCCGGCAGCCGCCGCGCCTGCGCGCCGCCGTGCCGAAAACAATTCGACCGGGCCTATCCTCCAGGCGACGGGCCTGACCCGGCGCTTCGGCGGCCTTGTCGCCAACGACGATATCGATTTTTCCGTCAATCATGGCGCGCTGCACGGCATCATCGGCCCGAACGGCGCCGGCAAGTCGACCTTCTTCAAGATGCTGACCTGCGAACTGCCGCCTTCGTCCGGCAAGATCGTTTTCGAAGGCCGCGACATCACCGGCATGTCGGTCACCGATGTCTGCCAGCTCGGCCTGACCAAGAGCTATCAGGTCAACCAGCTCTTCAACCGGCTGACCGTTCGCGAAAACGTCACCGTCGCCGCGCTTGCGGAATTGCGCGGCGGGT
This sequence comes from Mesorhizobium sp., assembly GCA_036500025.1. Taxonomy (GTDB): domain Bacteria; phylum Pseudomonadota; class Alphaproteobacteria; order Rhizobiales; family Rhizobiaceae; genus Mesorhizobium. The sequence goes on from DASYCS010000234.1 coordinate 18,507, forward strand.
TCAGGCTCGACCTGTTCCGCAACATGAAGAAGATGCCGGCGCTCACCGAGCAGGTCGAACGCACGCTTGAACTGGTCAACCTGACCGGCCGCGTCGACACGCCGGTCTCCGACCTTGCTTATGGCGAAAAACGGCGGCTCGAGATCGGCCTGGCGCTGGCTTCGTCGCCCAGCCTGCTGCTGCTCGACGAGCCGCTCGCTGGCATGAGCCCGCGCGAGCGGGTGGAAACGGTTGCCTTGTTGAAGTCGATCAGCGAAGGCCGCACCATGGTCGTCATCGACCACGACATGGACTCGCTGTTCGAACTCGTCTCGAAGGTCACCGTGCTGCAGGAAGGACGCGTGCTGGTGGAAGGTACGCCGGATGAGATCAAGAGCAATGAAAAGGTGCAGGAAGCCTATCTCGGCGGCATGCACGGGGTGTTCGAATGAGCCTTCTGGAGGTCGCAGGACTCAACAGTTATTATGGCGACAGCCATATCCTGTTCGACGTGTCGATGCGCGTCGAGCGCAACGAGGTGGTGGCGCTGCTGGGCCGCAATGGCGCCGGCAAGTCCACGACGCTGAAAAGCCTGATGGGGGTGGTGACGCCGAAATCCGGTTCGGTCAGGTTCGACGGTGCGGAGGTTGCCGGCAAGAAAAGCCACGCCATCGCGCTTGCCGGCATGCAACTGGTGCATGAAGAGCGCCGCGTATTCGGCAGCCTCAATGTCGAGGAAAACCTTGTGCTCGCCGGATTGAGCGCCAAGGGCAAATGGCCGCTGGAACGGATTTACGAGATGTTCCCGCGTCTCAGGGAACGTCGGGCAAGTCGCGGTACGGATCTGTCGGGTGGCGAGCAGCAGATGCTGGCCATCGCCCGCGCCCTGATCCGCGATCCGAAAGTGGTGCTTCTGGACGAACCGTTCGAGGGACTGGCGCCCATCATCGTCCGCGACCTGCTGGCGGTGTGCAAGACGCTGGCGGCGGCAGGGCAAACCATCGTCATCGTCGAGCAGAACATCGCCGCTGCCCTCTCGATAGCCAGTCGCGTCTACATCCTCAACAACGGCC
>DASYCS010000235.1:0-10384 GCA_036500025.1 Mesorhizobium sp.
TGCCGGAGGGCTTCGAAGTGACCGCCACCAGCGAGGATGGCACCATCATGGCCTTCGAACACCGGCATGAGGCGGTCGCAGCCGTGCAGTTCCACCCCGAATCGATCATGTCGCTCGGCCACGATGCCGGCATGCGCATGATTGAGAACGTAGTCGTGCATCTTCCGCGCAAAGCCAGGGAAAAGGCAGCCTAGCCCTTACTGCAATGACCGAAATCGATACCCACAACGCCGCCAGGCAGCGCGTCGCGACCATTGCCGCATGGTCGATCGTCATCGCATTCATCGTGCTGGCGCTGAAGACGCTTGCCTGGTTCGTCACCGGTTCGGTCGCCCTTTATTCCGACGCGCTGGAATCGATCGTCAACGTGATCGCGGCCTGCGCCGCCCTGTGGGCGATCCGCATCAGCCACAAGCCGGCCGATACCGATCATCCCTTCGGCCACCACAAGGCCGAGTATTTTTCAGCCGTACTCGAAGGCGTGCTGATCGTCATAGCAGCGCTGCTGATCCTCACCGAAGTGTGGCGCTCCTGGCAGCATCACCCGCCGCTGGAACAGCCATGGAGCGGCCTTGCCGTCAACGGCGCGGCTTCCCTGATCAATGCCGGCTGGGCCTTCCTGCTGATACGCACCGGCCGCGCCGAGAAGTCGCCGGCGCTGGTCGCCGATGGCCAGCACATCATGACCGACGTGGTGACCTCGATCGGCGTGTTTGCCGGTCTGGTCGGCGCCATCCTGACCGGCTGGCAAATCCTCGACCCGCTGCTCGCCGTGCTGGTCGCCATCAACATCCTGTGGCAGGGCTGGCACGTCATCGGCTCGTCGCTCAACGGGCTGATGGACCGCGCCGTCGATATGCCGGAACACATGCGCATCCGCGATATCATCTCGGCCAATTCGAAAGGCGCGCTGGAGGTTCATGACCTCAAGACGCGCATCGCCGGCCGCGCCACGTTCATCGAATTCCACATGGTCGTCGATGCCGACATGACGGTGAGCGAAAGCCACACCATCTGCGACCGCATCGAAGACGCCCTCAAGGCCGATATTCCCTCGGTGCGCGTCACCATCCATGTCGAGCCGGACGACGAGGCGAAACTGCCCAAGGGCAGCGTCGCCGTTCCCTTCGCCTGATTGCCCTGCCGGGCGAAGCCTGGCCTGGCCGGAACGAAACATGCCGGTAACGGCTTGACGCCGCGCCTCTTCGCCAACACCATGGATGATCGGAGTGCGTGGCTGTCCAACGCCCTGACGACGTGCACGTTTCAGCCAATCTCGCTGGGGTAATCGGCAGATACCCTGGCGCGGCGATGGGAGATGACGGATGTATGGCCTGATCGGCAAGATGCGTTCGGCGCCGGGCAAGCGCGAAGAGCTGTTGCAAATCCTGTTTGAAGTCACCGGCCAATTGCCGGGATGCCTCAGCTACATCGTCGCGCGCGACCCCGCCGACACCACCGCGATATGGATCACCGAAGTGTGGAAAGACGCCGTCAGCCACAAGGCGTCGCTTGCCCTGCCGGAGATACAGGCGGCGATCATCAAGGCAAAGCCCTTCCTCGCCGGCTTCGAATTCCAGATCGAAACCGAACCTGCCGGCGGCTTTGGCCTGCCGAAATCCTGAACCCGCAGGCTGGGCGCGGCCGGTGTCTTCCCGGCTCCCCTTGCCTGGCCTGAACGCCTCCTGTAAGAGAGCGGCCATGACCAAGCGCCATGCATCGATCGCTGCCCGTCCGACCGGCTTTGCCGGCGAGACGTTGCGCGCGCTTGCCTCCACGCTTCTGCTTCTCGGCCTTATCGGCGATCGCCGGGTCCGCTGAAGGAGCGCCCGGCGGTCGAGAACCGCCGTCAGGCGCCTACGCTCCTTGGCAAAGTCACATTCAGCGATTGAAAATCTGGTAAGGCGCTGCTGACACCGAAGGCCGCTTGAAGCGCTTTCGCGAAGCCGCCCGGAGACGAAGACTATGAGCATGACGAACGAAACGAACGCGGCAGGTACGACCGCGAAGGGCATGGCGGACGCGGCACGCAAATATGCCCCCTATCCCACGGTCGGGCTTTTTGACCGCACATGGCCGTCCAAGGTCATCGACAAGGCGCCGATCTGGTGTTCGGTCGACCTGCGCGACGGCAACCAGGCGCTGATCGATCCGATGGGCCATGAGCGCAAGGCGCGCATGTTCCAGCTGCTGCTCGACATGGGCTTCCGCGAAATCGAGATCGGGTTTCCGTCCGCTTCGCAGACCGATTTCGATTTTGCCCGCTGGTGCATCGAACAGGGTAACGTGCCCGCCGATGTTTCCCTGCAAGTGCTGGTTCAGTGCCGGCCCGAACTCATCACCCGCACCTTCGAATCGCTGGAAGGCGCTACCCGGCCCATCGTGCATTTCTACAATTCCACCAGCGAGTTGCAGCGCCGCGTGGTTTTTGAAAAGGACGTGCGCGGCATCAAGCGCATCGCCACCGACGCCGCCAAGATGATTACCGACATGGCGGCGAAGGCGGCCAGGGAACCGGGACATTCCGGCTATCGCTTTCAGTATTCGCCGGAAAGCTTCACCGGCACCGAACTCGAAGTAGCCCTGGAAATCTGCAACGCCGTCACCGAGATCGTCCAGCCGACGCCCGACAACAAGCTGATAATCAACCTGCCGTCGACGGTCGAGATGTCGACGCCGAACATCTATGCCGACCGCATCGAATGGATGTGCCGGCAACTCGACAACCGGGAAAACCTGGTCGTCTCGCTCCACCCGCATAACGACCGCGGCACCGGCATCGCCACCACCGAGCTTGGCCTGATGGCTGGCGCCGACCGCGTCGAAGGCACGCTTTTCGGCAATGGCGAGCGCACCGGCAATGTCGATATCGTCACGCTGGCGCTCAATATGTACACGCAAGGTATCGATCCAAAGCTCGACTGCTCGGATATCAACCGCATGAAGGCGGTCTACGAATATTCCAACCAGTTGAAAATACCCGAGCGCCATCCCTATGTCGGCGAACTGGTCTACACGGCCTTTTCAGGCTCCCACCAGGACGCCATCAACAAGGGCATGAAGGCGCTCAAAAAGGCCAATACCGAGCTTTGGGAAGTGCCCTACCTGCCGATCGACCCGGCCGATGTCGGCCGCAGCTACGAGGCGATCATTCGCATCAATTCGCAGTCGGGCAAGGGCGGCATCGCTTACGTTTTGCAGGCCGATTACGGGCTTAACCTGCCGCGCAACCTGCAAATCGAATTCAGCCAGGACATCCAGGCGATCACCGATGCCGAAGGCAAGGAAGTGCCGGCCAGGCGCATCCACGAGCAGTTCCTCGAAACCTATGTCGACCAGCCGGGAGCGCGGCTGAAGTTCGTCGAGCACACCACCTATCCCGACACGACGACGAAGGGACGCCGCCTCGTCGAATCGACCATTCTCGACAATGGCCGCGAAGTCACCATCACCGGCACGGGGACCGGGCCGATCGACGGCTTTGTCGAGGCTTTGTCGCGCCATATCGGCGTGCCGATGTCCGTGCTCGACTATTCCGAACATTCGATGCAGCGCGGCTCCAATGCCTCCGCGATCTCCTATGTCGAGGTCGAGCATCCGGGCGGCAAGCTGTTCGGCGCCGGCATAAACACCAATATTTCCTCCGCTTCGCTGGAAGCGGTGGTCTCGGCCGCCAACCGCATTCTGGGCGGATGGGCGCCGCGCTGAATTAACCATCCGCGCAATGCTTGCCGGGATAACCGGCAGGCATTTGTGTGGATTGCGGATCGGCGCTTGTGCAACCGTACGGTGGATATATGTTATGCTTCAACTGTGCCGCCTGTCGAAAGGTATGACACTTGCAGCATTCCACGCCTGCCGCCCCCGCAGTGCGCGAAACGCTGGAGCGCCTGCTCACCAGCGAGACGTTTGGTCGTTCCGAACGTGCGCGTGAACTTCTGCGGTATCTTGTCGAGCGCCAGCAGGCCGGCGAAGCCGAAAGGCTGAAGGGCTTTTCCATCGCCGTCGATGTCTTCGGAAAGGATATCGATTTCGATTCCTCGACCGATGCGGTGGTGCGCGTCCAGGCGGGCCGGCTGCGCGAACTCCTGAACCAGTACTTCGCCACCGAGGGCGCGTGCGATCCGGTTCGGATTTCCATTCCGCGTGGCAGCTACATTCCCACCTATGAACTGAACGCAAAGCCGCTCCTCGCGGCGCCGAACGACCTGGCGGAAAGCCTCGTGCCCGGCATGCCCGCCGCGCAGTCGCCCGCGCCAGACCCTGGCCTGAACCAGAAGGCTACGCCGTCGATCATATGGCAGCTGCGCTGCTTCTGGGCGGCGATGGCGCTTATCATCGTCATGCTCGGTGTCGTGATCGTTCGCCAGGCTATTTTTCTGGCCCCCGACAATGAACCGGCAGCCAATGGCGAGGGCGGCATTTCGACAAGCAGCATCGCTGCACCATCCTCGCTGGATGTGCTGCCCTCGGTCTATATCGACATGGAAACCGACGGTCCGCAGGCCGGGCGTGTCGGCGCGTCGCTGCGCGCGGGCCTTTCCTCCTTCAATACGGTCGATTTCATAGGCCGCGCAGCGCCCCGGCAGCCCGATCCGGAAGCCGATGCATCGAGCTTCGTTTTCCACGTGCTGCCCGATCCTTCGGACGGGGGCATAACCATCGAACTCCAGAACATGGTCACCGGCCAGGTGCTTCTGTCGCGACAGCTGGAAAAGGCGGAGGCGGAGCCTTCCGCCATCGAGGACCGCATTGCCGGAATCCTGACCGCCACCCTCCCAACCTCCGGGACCATCTATAATTACATCGAGCAAAACGGCCTTCAGGGCGGCCTGACCCAATGCCTGCTGCTGGACGAAAAATACTATCTCGACCAAAATCCCGTCACCCACAAGCCGGCCTATCTTTGCCTTGAAAAGCTGATCGCGCAGGGCGTGAAGTCGCCGCTGGCCTATTCCGAGATCGCGTCCCTGCACATGGAAGCCGTGACCAAGCATTACTCCTACCCCGTCGGTGCAACAGTGGAGCAGGCAATCGCCTTGGCCCGCCTCGGTATGCGGATGGGATCGACCAGCGCTTCGGTCCACCGGTCATATGGCTACATCAATTCCAGGCTCGGCAGGACCGACGCCGCGATCCGCCTGATGCGCAAGGCCTATGAATTGAACACCTACGACCTCACCATGGCCGCCGCCTATGGCTATGGCCTGATCTTCGCGGGAAAATATGCGCAGGGAACCCCTATCCTCGCCCGCGCGGTCGAGGCATCCAGTTCCCATCCGACATGGTGGGATTTCGGCCTGTTCGCCGGCGAGTTCATGCAAGGGCATTCGGCCGAAGCCAAGCGCGCCAGCGACGCCCTGACGACGACCGAGCCCAAGTCGCATTATCTGGCCGCCCGCATCATCAGCGCCACCGCTTCAGGCGATGGCGAGCAGGCGAAACAGTTGATCGACAAGCTTGGCAGCGAATTCCCGGACTTCGTGGCCAATCCGCGCAAGGTTTTTCTCGAACGAAACTATCCCGCCGATCTCACCGACCAGTTGGTGAAAGCCCTGCGTCAAGCCGGCCTCCCCGATGCCAGCCGATCGTAAGGCCCCGCCAGTTCTCCATTCGCCCGTTCTCCATTCACTTGAAAGTGGAGCGGGCCGGCAAACCATCGTTTTCGTGCATGGTTTCGGCGCAACCCATAATGTGTGGGAGAAGATAGCCGCGCCGCTGTCGCAAGAGGCGCGGATCATCGCCTATGACCTGCCCGGCCACGGACTGTCGCTCGATGCGTCGGGCGCGGGTTCGGCGAAATCTGCCGCACGCGCCATTCTGGCCGATCTGTCGGAGCGCGGCATCAAGGCGGCGCATATCGTCGGCCATTCGATGGGCGGGGCGGTGGCGACGCTGATGGCACTGGCCGAGCCGCAGCGCATCGTCACCCTCACCCTGCTCGCGCCGGGCGGCTTTGGACCCGAGATCGATGGTCCGCTGTTGCGCCGTTATGCCAAAGCAGCGGATGGGGAAGAAATCCGCGCTTGTCTCGCCGCCATGTCCGGCGAAGGTGCTGCAATCTCCGATGACGTTTTGAACCTGGACCTTACTATGCGCACCCGCCCCGGCCAGACCGCGAAACTGGTCGAAATCGCGGCGGCGATCACGCGCGGCGACCGTCAGGGGGTCATCGCGCATGAGCACCTCGCCTCGCTGGCCATGCCGGTCGCCGTTCTGTGGGGCACGCAGGACCCGGTCTTGCCCTTCTTGCAGACCGCCGCGATGCCCGCGCATTTTACCCTTCACGCCATTCAGGCTGCCGGGCATATGCTGATCACGGAAGCGCCCGAACCGGTGCGGCAGACGATCGCCTTCAATCTTGCCAACTCTGTTTGAACAGGCGGCTGTAATTCACCATCTTCTATGGTAACTCCTCGTTAACCAAATTCCGGGGCAGATGCCGATGAAAGATGCCAGCGAGACCGCAAGCCCCACCGGCCAGACCAGAAGTCTGTCCGCCGCCTTGCGCGACGTGAAGAACGCGCTTGCCGATCGCGACGATGTCGTTGTCGACATGCGCGACGCCCACCGTATGCGGCTGGAACTTCTGGCGGTGGAACTGGCCCCGGTTTTCAAGGACGTGCCGGTCGACGTGGACAGTTTCGACTTCGTCGTTTCATCCGGCTTGCAGCCCAGGCTGTGGATCGACGCCGTCAGCCATGTGGCGATGGGGCGCGACCGCCGCACTTACCGTTTCCTCAGGGATACGCGCATCGGCCGGGTCGTGCTGGCTGAATCGACCGACATGAAGCCGGTCGCCGATCAGGTCGCGCGCTACGTCGCCGAGCGCATCGTCGAGCGCCAGCGCATGATGGATGGCGGTGCTGAACCGGCTTCTGGCGGCTTGATCCGCGCGGCATGGCCGGAAGCCGAGCCGCCGCTGCGCCAAACCGGACGAAACAGGTTCTGGCAGGCTCTTTTCGCCGGGCTGGCATTGATCGTGGCCGGAGCGCTGTTTGGGCTTGGCATATCGGCGGTGCTGTTTTGGGGCCGCATCAGCGCGGCGCTATTCAGTTCCTGACGGCCGAAGCCTCGACGCCCAGCCGAAACTCCGCGGTTTCAAGCTCGGATGGCGGCAGGGCAAGGCCGGTCAGCCCGCGCCGGACAAGCCGGACGCGCCAGTCACCTTTCGCGCCCTCTATGTCGAGCAGATTATACTGCGCCGCCACATGCGAACCGCCCGGCGCCTGTCCGGCTGCCGCGACGCCGATGACCGGAATTCTTGCGCCTTGCCCGCCAACATAATTGAGCGACGGCACATGCGAATGGCCATGCAGGATCAGTTCCGCGCCGCAACGGTGGATCGCCTTGTGGAAGCGGCCGATGCCGAACAGGCGCTTGTGCTGCGCAACAGCGCCGCGCACCGGCGGATGGTGGATCATGATGACCCGGCAAAGCCCCCGCCTGCCGGTTTCGTCCAGCATCTTCTCCAGCCGTGCCGCCTGGCCCTCCTGGAAAAAGCCATTCGCCATGAAAGGCGCCGTTGCCCGTGCCGTCGAAATGCCGATCAGCGCGATATCGCCGCGCACGCGCAGATAGGGAAAAGCGTGGCGGTCAACCGTTCCGTTGACCCCGTCGCCGGTCATCCATGCCGCCCACGACCGGCAGGCCTTGTCGAAGGCGCCCGGCACATAGGCGTCGTGATTGCCGGGCACCACCGATACGTCCTGCGGCGAACCGAGCGTCTCCAGCCACAGCCGCGCCATCTCGATCTCGCCGTCCAGCGCCAGATTGACCAGGTCGCCGGTCACCGCGAGATGGTCGGGTCCATTGGCCTTCAGATCGGCAACGATGGTGTCGATGACGGCATCGTGCATGTGGCGGCGGCGATTGCGCTGCCAATTGACGTAGCCCACCACCCGCTTGGAGGCGAGGTCGCGATAGGTTACAGCGGGAAGCGGCCCCAGATGGACATCGGAAATATGCGCGAGCCTGAACATTTCACCTTCATAGGCGAGGCCGGACCTGCTTTCCACCGAAGGTTTGCTTCCTGATGGATGAAGCCGCCGAGAAAGCCTTCCGCCAGACCGGATGGCCGGGCCTGCGGGCAAGGCTGTTTCACCTCTATTTCCTGCTTCGCCGGCCAATGACGCTTGGCGTGCGTGGCCTTGTCTTTGACCGGGCCGCCAATTCCGTGTTCCTCATTCGCCATACTTACGTTCCCGGCTGGCAGTTGCCGGGCGGCGGCGTCGAGCTGGGCGAGACGATGGCCGAGGCGCTCGGGCGCGAACTTTCCGAGGAAGGAAATATCGAACTCACCGTCCCCGCCAAGCTGAAATCCGTCCACTTCAACCGGCGGGCCAGCCGACGCGATCATGTCGGCTTCTATTTGATCGAGGATTTCGTCCAGTCCGCGCCCAAGCAACCGGATCACGAAATTGCCGAAGCCGGTTTCTTCCCGCTCGACCGATTGCCCGACGGAATCACCCCGGCGACGCTGAAGCGCATCGCCGAGATATTCGAGGGAGCGGCGGCCTCGCCCTATTGGTAGGTTCAGGCAGCTTTTGCGAAGCGGTCCCGGTCATGCGGCGCTTCGTAGTCGAGTGCCGGCCCGACCGGAATAATGCGCGTCGGGTTGATCGTCGCGTGACTGCCGTAATAATGCGCCTTGATGTGCTGGATATTGACCGTGCCCGCCACGCCCGGCACCTGATAAAGCTCGCGCAGATAGTTCGACAGGTTCGGGTAGTCGGCGATACGGCGCAAATTGCACTTGAAATGCCCGACATAGACCGGATCGAAACGCACCAGCGTCGTGAATAGCCGCCAGTCCGCCTCGGTAAGTTGCCCGCCGGTCAGGTAGCGCTGTTTCGACAGCCGTTCGTCAAGCTGGTCCAGCGCCGCGAAAAGCTCCTGGAACGCCTCTTCATAAGCCTGTTGCGTCGTCGCGAACCCGGCGCGGTAGACGCCGTTGTTGATCGCCGGATAGACCAGCGCGTTGATCGTGTCGATCTCGCCGCGCAGCGCCTGCGGATAGAGATCGAGGCTGGCGTCGCCCCATTCGTCAAAGGCTGAATTGAGCATCCGGATGATCTCGGAAGACTCGTTGCTGACGATGGTTTGCTCCTGCTTGTCCCACAAAACCGGCACGGTGACGCGGCCGGAATAGGCAGGGTCCGCCCTGGTGTAGAGTTGGTGCAGGAAATCGAGACCGTAGAGCGTGTCGCCGGTTGCGCCGTCCTCGGCAAGGAACGTCCAGCCATCGGCACCCATGAACGGATGCACCACCGAAACGGAAATGATGCCTTCCAGCTTCTTCAGCGCGCGAAAGATCAGCGTGCGGTGCGCCCACGGACAGGCCAGCGAAACATACAGGTGGTAGCGCCCAGGCTCGGCCTTGAAGCCGCGCGAACGGCCCTGCGCCGGGGTTCCGTCAACGGTGATCCAGTCGCGCCATTGCGACTGCGACCGCTCGAACTTGCCGCCGGTCGATTTCGTATCGTACCAGCGGTCCTGCCATTTGCCTTCGACCAGCAATCCCATCGCCAAACCTCTCGTTTCACATTCCTTGTAGCAATAAATGGCGTCACCAACGCAACTTGCCATTGAACAGAGCGTCAAGCGACCGCGGCCCGAAAACGCCGATTGCAGCGAAGGGCATTTGGTGCTAGCGGAAAATCACCATGGCCCATGCCCCAGCAACGATCCGGTTCGACCGACGACGAAAGAGCGCCCGCGCCTGAACAGGCTGGCGAACGCCGCTTTGCGCGGCACCTTTCCTCGCATACCGGAACGTGACGACCATGAGCACCGCCGACGTGACTTACCTGCCGGAAACCCCGGCGCACGACCCCGAAATCGACACCCTTAACGAGCAAGCCTTCGGGCCGGGCCGTTTTGCGCGCGCCGCCTACAGGATACGCGAAGGCGGCCCGCATGATCGCGGCCTGTCCTTCGTCGCCATGAAGGAAGGCGCCGTCATCGCTTCCGTGCGCATGACCCCGGTTGCCGCCGGCGTCGGACGCGCCCAGATGCTCGGCCCTTTGGCCGTGCAGCCGGCCTTCAAAAATCTCGGCATCGGTAGGCGGCTGGTAGCGATTGCGCTGGAACAGGCGGCGAAAGCCGGCGTGCCGGCTGTCTTGCTGGTCGGCGACGAGCCTTATTATGGCCCGCTCGGCTTCACGCGGGTGCCGCACGGGCAGATCACCATGCCGCGCCCCGTCGATCTCAACCGTGTGCTGGCGCATGAAATCGCGACTGGAGCCGTGCGCAGGCTTTCCGGCGAAGTTTGCCACGCCGCGCAGGCTGAAGCCAGATAGGCCGCGTTGCTTCCGGCGCTGCGGCTGCCTACTGTGCGACAAACCATGAGGAGACGGCAATGAACCCGAACGGACTGGTCGCA
>DASYCS010000236.1:0-3313 GCA_036500025.1 Mesorhizobium sp.
CGCGCAAATGCGCCTCCCGGCGGTGAGGCAAGAACACCGGCGGGACGCGAGGTTCGCGCCACGTAACTTATCACTCTGGAAGGCTCGGCCTCGCGCCCCGCTTCCCACCTGCCCCTGCATAAGGGCAGCGTTCCTTGACAACAGCCAGACGGCGAATGCCGGGCGTGGCAACGAGGCGGCTATTCGCCGGCCGCCTGACGGATCGCGCTGGACGACAGCGGCGAGCGCGGGCCGTGGATGGCAATAGCGCGCTGTCGCAGTCTTCCCCTTGGCCGACAATCGTTTATCTTCGCGCCATGCGCGCCAGCGACCTGCTTCACCCCCGGCCCGAAGGCCTCTATTGTCCGCCCGGCGATTTCTTCATCGATCCGGTTCGGCCGGTCGAGCGGGCGCTGATCACGCACGGCCACTCCGATCATGCCCGCTCCGGCCATCGCTCGGTGCTGGCGACGCGCGAGACGCTCGACATCATGGCGCTGCGCTATGGCGAGGGTTTTGCCGGCGCGACGCAGGAGGCCAAGCTTGGCCAGGCCATCGCGCTTGGCAGCGTCACGGTCAGCTTTCACCCGGCGGGGCATGTGCTGGGTTCGGCGCAGATCGCGGTCGAGCACAAGGACATGCGCATCGTCGCCTCCGGCGACTACAAACGGCGCGCCGACGCCACCTGCCGGCCGTTCGAGGTGGTTGCCTGCGATGTTTTCATCACCGAGGCGACGTTCGGCCTGCCGGTATTCCGCCATCCGCCGGATAGCCACGAGATTGCGCGGCTGCTGAAATCGACCGAGCAGTTTCCGCAGCGCGCGCATCTGGTCGGCGCCTATGCGCTCGGCAAGGCGCAGCGCGTCATGCGGCTTATCCGCGATGCGGGCTATGACAAGCCGATCTATATCCACGGCGCGCTGGCGCGGCTCAGCGACTATTATCAAAGCCAGGGCATTGATCTGGGCATTCTGCAACCGGCCACGGTCGAGACCGGCAAAAAAGGCGATTTCGCCGGCGCCATCGTCGTTGGCCCGCCCGCCGCCTTTGCAGACCGCTGGGCGCGGCGCTTTCCCGATCCGGTTTCGTGCTTCGCGTCGGGCTGGATGCGCATTCGCCAGCGCGCCAAGCAGCGCGGCGTCGAGCTGCCGTTGATCATCTCCGACCATTGCGACTGGGACGAACTGACGGAGACGATCAAGCAGACCGGGGCCGGGGAGGTCTGGGTCACGCATGGCCGCGAGGAAGCGCTGGTGCGCTGGTGCGAGCTGGAAGGCATTGCCGCAAAGCCGCTGCACCTCGTCGGCTACGAAGACGAGGGGGATTGAGCCGATGCAAAGGTTCGCCGAACTCCTCGACCGGCTGGTGCTGACCCCTGCGCGCAACGGCAAGCTTACACTTCTGACCGATTATTTCCGCAGCGTCGAAGACCCCGACCGCGGGCTGGCGCTGGCCGCCGTCACCGGTGATCTCAAGATAGCGGCGGTCAAGCCGGCGATGCTGCGCGCGCTGGTGGCCGAGCGCATGGACCCGGTGCTGTTCGGCTACTCCTATGATTATGTCGGCGACCTCGCCGAAACCGTCTCGCTGGTCTGGCCGCAATCGCCGTCGGCCATCCCCAACCATGCGCCGACGCTGGCCGACGTGGTGGAAAAGCTGCAAACGGCCAGCCGCTCCGATGGGCCGAAGGTGCTGGCCGCGCTGCTCGACAGCGCCGATATCGATGCCCGCTACGCCATCATCAAGCTGGTCACCGGCGGCTTGCGCATCGGCGTTTCGGCCAGGCTGGCCAAGCAGGCGGTGGCCGACCTCGGCCCGGTCGATGTCGCTGAAATCGAGGAATTGTGGCACGGATTGGCGCCGCCCTATATCGAGCTTTTCGCCTGGCTGGAGGGCAGGGCGGAAAAGCCGGAAAGGACGGCCAAGGCGCTGTTTCGCCCGGTCATGCTGTCCAATCCGGTCAGCGACAACGACCTCGAAAAACTCGATCCCGCCGACTATGCCGCCGAATGGAAGTGGGATGGCATCCGCGTGCAGGCCGTCTCGGAAGGTGGCGTGCGGCGGCTCTATTCGCGCACCGGCGACGATGTTTCCGGCGCATTCCCCGACCTTGCCGACGCCATGGACTTTTCCGGTACGCTGGACGGCGAATTGCTGGTCGGCACGCCCTCAGTCACCGGCACCTTTTCCGACTTGCAGCAACGCCTGAACCGCAAGACGGTGACGCCGAAGATCATGCAGCAATATCCGGCTTTCATGCGCTGCTACGACCTGCTCCAGCAAGATGGCGACGATTTGCGCGCGCTGAGTTTTCGCGAGCGGCGCGCACGCCTGGAAATTTTTGTCAAAACCCTCGATCCGGCCCGCTTCGACCTTTCGCCCTTCGTCGCCTTTGCCGGCTGGCCGCAACTGGAAGCGCTGCGCGCCACGCCGCCGCACCCGATCATCGAGGGCGTGATGCTGAAGCGCTGGGATTCGCTTTATCTCGCCGGGCGGCCGAAAGGGCCGTGGTTCAAGTGGAAGCGCGATCCGCACACGGTGGACGCGGTGCTGATGTATGCGCAGCGCGGCCACGGCAAGCGTTCGAGCTTTTATTCCGATTATACGTTCGGCGTCTGGTCAGGCCCGGCAGGCGCGGAGGAACTGGTGCCGGTCGGCAAAGCCTATTTCGGCTTCACCGACGAGGAACTGAAGCAGATCGACAAATATGTCCGCGACAACACAGTCGAGCGCTTCGGCCCGGTGCGTTCGGTGCGCGCCGACCGCGCCAATGGGCTGGTTCTGGAAGTGGCGTTCGAAGGGCTTGCCCGCTCGACACGGCACAAATCCGGCGTCGCCATGCGCTTTCCCCGCATCTCGCGGCTGCGCTGGGACAAGCCAGCGGCCGAAGCCGACCGCATCGAGACGCTCAAGGCCCTGCTCGACGGATAAGATGCTATTGCGCCGCAGAGACGCGGATTTCGTAGATATCGACCGCCTTGCCCTGCCGGTCGAAATCGGAATTGATGGCGATGGTGCCGGCGGCGCCCGGATGCTTGTCGGGGAAGGTCACGTCGAACAGATATTCGTTGCGCTCATGCCCGACGGCGTAGCGCTTGCGGCCGCAATCGCCCATGTCGCCGAAATTGCAGTCGATGGATATTTGCGTGTCCTTGCCGTCCTCGCTGCGGGCAAGAACGTCGAAGACGGCATGCTTGCCGGCAAGCTTTTCCAATATGCCTTGCCCGACGTCGAAGCTGATGGCCGATCCCGATGCGCCGGAACGGATGCGCAGGAACGAGCCGGTATCGTCCTGCATGACTTCTGCCTTGGCGTCGGCGGGCGCGCTGACCAG
>DASYCS010000237.1:0-1929 GCA_036500025.1 Mesorhizobium sp.
AGCGCCGGCGCGATGGTGCGCGCAAACATCTGCGCCGGATAGTTCCAGGGGATGATATGGCCGGTCACGCCATGCGCCTCGCGCTCGGTGGCGACGAAATAGCCGTTCATGTAGGGGATCGTCTCGCCGTGGAATTTGTCGGCCGCGCCGCCATAGAACTCGAAATAGCGTGCGCAGGTGAGAATGTCGGCGCGCGCCTGCTTCAGGGGTTTGCTGGTGTCGCGCGCCTCGATGAGCGTCAATTCGTCAGCATGGTCGAGGATCGCCTGCGCGAGTTTCGACAGGAGGCGGCCGCGCTCCGTCGCGGTGAGCCGGCCCCAGGCGCCTTCATGGGCCTTGCGCGCGGCCTTCACCGCCGCGTCGATGTCTTCGGCGCCGCCGGCGGCGATCTGCGCGAACACCGCGCCTTCGGCCGGCGCATAGACGTCGATGAGGCGGCCCGACTTCGACGGCTGCCATCGGTTGTCGATGAACACGCCCTTGGCCGGCTGTACGGGCGCGGTTGCGATTAGATCGTTCATGTCTCTGCTTCCTCACATTTGCCTGGTCCCGCTCGCCGCGCATGCGGTGGGCGGACGGCTGGCGTCGTCAGAATTCGGCCTTCGCTTCCATATGGATGCGGCCGCCGCTCTCGGTCCAATAATCATGCCCGCCATCGTCGCGGCATACCATCAGTTCGCGGCCTTCCATGGCCGGAAAAACGCCGCGATAGCTGAAGCGGCGCGGCGTTTCTCCCGCTTGTGCCGCCGCCAGGTTGAGCAGCAGCGTCGCCTGCATGGGGCCGTGCACCACCAGCCCGTCATAGCCCTCGACGCCCGTGGCATAGGGATGGTCGTAGTGGATGCGGTGGCTGTTGAAGGTGATGGCGGAATAGCGAAAGAGCAGCACCGGCGAGGTCTGGACGCTCCAGTGCCGGGTTCCCGGACGCGGTGCCGGGCTTTCCGGGTTTGCCTTCGGCGGGGTGGCGCTTGCGGCGTCCCGGTAGACGAGATCCTGCCGCTCCCTGATCGCCAGGCCGCGCCCGGTCTCGTATTCGTGCGAGATCGCGACGAACCAAAGCTCGCCGCTGCGCCCCTGCTTGTGCGTTACCCCGGCGATGGTGGAGGTGCGGGTGACCGTGTCGCCGATGCGCAGCGCGTCGAATGTCTCGACCTGCCCGCCCGCCCACATGCGGCGCGGCAGCGGCACCGGCGGCAGGTCGCGGCTTTTGGCGGGGTGCCCGTCCGGCCCCAGTTCGTCCATCGGCGCCGCCGGCTGGCAGAGGCACCAATGCAGGCCGAGCGGCGCTTGCCCGGTGCCGGTAGCGGCCAGATGCGGGGCAAGCACGGCGCGGAAGCCGGCATCCAGCCGCTCGGTGACGATATCGCGCGAGCGACTGGCGCGGCCGATCCAGTCTGCAAAGCGGTTGGGAGATTCGTCGGACATTCCAGTGTTCTCACAAGCCCTCAATAGGAACGCGGCATGCCGAGCACATGCTCGGACAGGAACGACAAGATGAGGTTGGTCGAGATCGGCGCGACCTGGTAGAGCCGCGTTTCGCGGAACTTGCGCTCGATGTCGTATTCCTCGGCGAAGCCGAAGCCGCCATGCGTCTGGATGCAGGCATTGGCCGCCTCGTTGGAGGCGTCGGCCGCCAGCATCTTGGCCATGTTGGCCTCCGCGCCGCAATCCTTGCCCTGTTCGTAGAGGCGCGCCGCCTCCTTCACCATCAGCTCGGCGGCGCGCATGTTGGCGTAGGCGCGCGCGATGGGAAACTGGATACCCTGGTTGGCGCCGATGGGCCGGCCGAACACGTTGCGCTGGCTTGCATAGAGCGAGGCTTTCTCGATCAGCCATTTGGCGTCGCCCACGCATTCGGCGGCGATCAGGATGCGCTCGGCATTCATGCCGGAAAGAATGTAGCGGAAGCCCTTGCCCTCTTCCCCGACC
>DASYCS010000238.1:0-2035 GCA_036500025.1 Mesorhizobium sp.
GCGCCGCCGGTCTTCTTTGGCGAACTGCCAATCGAGGATCGCCTCTATGCCGAAACCATGTGCCGCGTGCTGCATCTGCGGAACTTCCACAATATCGGCGTTCCCGGTCTCGACCTGTTTTTCAACTACAATCCGCAGATCAACGATCATCCGCAAAGGGCGCTGGCCGAAATAAGGCTGATGGCCATGCATCTCGATGAACTCGATATCGACCCCCGCATGCTTGTCTGCGAAATCACCGAGCAGGCAGCGCCCGACGACCGTGTGCTGGCCAGGCTCGTCAGCGAAATGCGCCGCACCGGCATTCGCATCGCCGTCGACGATTTCGGGTCGGGCCACTCGACAACCCGGCGCATGAGCGTGGTGGAACCCGATATCGTCAAGCTCGACGGGCAATGGTTTGCCCAATTGTGCAGCCATGCCGAGGCCGAGAAGCTTTTCAAGCCGCTCGTCGCCACGCTTCATGCCCGTGGCATCAAGGTTCTGGTTGAAGGCATCGAGACCGCGCATCATCTGCGCGTCGCGCTGGGGGGCGATGTCGATCTGCTGCAAGGCTTCCACCTCGCCAGGCCGGCGCTGGCCGGCACGTTCTTCGATGAAAACCCGCTTATGGTTCAACGCCTGCTGGGCGCGCCGGCGGCGCTCCTGCCTTTCCGGGCGACCTATCAGCGGCGATGATGGTCCCAGCAATAAAAATCACTGGATAAAGCCTGCCTGCAAGCGCAGTAATTGCCCGCTTCGAGGGCGACGCGATGACTGTTCTTTACGGAATGACCGACAGCGGCAATTGCTACAAGCCACGGCTGTTGATGGCCAAGCTTGGCCATGCCTTCACCAATGTCGAGGTCAGCTCGCATACCGGCGATACGCGCAAGGCGGAATATCTGGCCAAAAACCCCAACGCCATGGTGCCGCTGCTGGAACTCGACGATGGCAGGCGGATAGCCGAGTCCAACGCCATCCTGCTCTACCTTGCCGAGGGAACGCGCTTCCTGCCGGCCGACCGGTATCAGCGCGCGATGGTCTATCAGTGGCTGTTCTTCGAGCAATACAGCCACGAGCCTTACATCGCCGTGCGCAAGGCGCTGCTGACCTTTCCGGAGCGCGCCGGCGATGCGACGCCCGAACGGCTGGCGCAGACGCTGGAACGCGGCAACAAGGCGCTCGGCGTCATGAACCGGCATCTCGGCGACAACCGGTTCTTTGCCGGGGATGCGCTTAGCGTCGCCGACCTCGCGCTCTACGCCTATACGCATGACGCCGAGAAGGGCGGGTTCCAGATCGACGCCTATCCCGCTGTCGCAAGCTGGCTGAAACAGGTCGAAGCCGACCCCGGCCATGTGAAGATCGGCTGGCTGCCCGGCTGATACGCCCTCGGGCTTTTGCTATCGCGCGCGCCCCGCATCCGGAGGTTCTAGACCATGATCCTGATTGGCCAGTACGATTCGCCCTTTGTGCGCCGTGTCGGAATTGCCATGCGGCTCTACGGGCTGGAGTTCGAGCATCGGCCGTGGTCCACCTTCGGTGATGCCGAGCAGATCAGGCCGTTCAACCCGCTGATGCGCGTTCCAGTGCTGGTGCTCGACAGCGGCGAGGCGCTGGTCGAAAGCCATGGCATCGTCGATTACATCGACAGGCTGGCGCCTGCCGACCGGGTTCTGTTTCCGCTCGACCAGCCGGCGCGCTATCAGGCTTTGAGGATAGCCGCGCTGGCAACGGGCTTTGCGGAAAAGAGCGTCAGCCTGTTTTACGAGCAGCGGCTGCACAGCGATGTTTCCGATCTCTGGGTAAAGCGATGCGTTTCGCAAATATCAGGCACGCTGGCCGTGCTGGAGGCCGACCGCGCCGCGCGCCATAGCGAATACTGGTTTGGGGACCGTATCGGGCATGCCGACATCGCGGTGGCGACAGCATTTCGCCACATGAAAGACGCGCATCCGGGGCTGTTCGGGCAGCACGAATTTCCGGCCCTTGCCGCGCATTCGAAGCGGCTTGAAGCGCTGCCGGTATTCCAGGAAATCCAGCAGGTCTTCAT
>DASYCS010000239.1:0-13510 GCA_036500025.1 Mesorhizobium sp.
CCGACGCGGGCGACCTCCAGGCCGCCGACCCGTGCGTAGTGCCCCATCTTCTCGTAGAAATCGACGGAGTAAAGCGTCGTCCAGCAGGACAGGAAGTCGTGGCTGGTCATGTAGCAGAAGTCGGAAGCGTGCGCCGTCGAACCGATGTCGGTCGGTATGCCGGACTTGTCGATGCCGACGATATCGTCCCATCCGCGCTCGATCAGGTGATGGGCAATCGACGCGCCCACGATGCCGCCCAGCCCGATGATAACGACGCGCGCCTTTGCCGGAAACTCTGCCATTCTCGTCACTCCGAAATAGAATTGCAGGCACACTATAGAGCGGTGCGTTTCGATTAAAGCCTGTTTGCGACACGGCGCACATGCGGCGCGACTTGGACCTGAACCGCTTCGCTGAAGACGTGTTTGCCCGATTGCGCCAAGGTTAACTTTTTGCTTGTTTTTTTCTGATAGGCCCAAGCCATGATCGGGAATTTGATCCCGCAACGGCGCGGGGGCTGGCGATGAGTGCGACTTTCGACAAGTCCGCCGACGCCGACGGGACTCAAGACAAGTCGTTATTGCGGTCGCCGCTGGCGCTTCTCGCCATCTCGCTCGTTGCCGTCTGCGTCCTGCTTTCCCTGCCACTCGTCCTGCCCATCGGCCCGATGTACTGGGATGTTTTCATCTACTACGACGCCGCCAACAGGATTTTTGACGGCCAGGTGCCGATCAACGACTTTTTCACGCCGGTCGGTCCGCTCGGCTATTATTTGTTTGCAGGCTGGCTGGCGATTTTCCCCAATGCGCAACCGGCATTGCTTGCCCACTGGTCCCTGCTGGTCGTCACAGCGCCGTTGATGGCGCTTGTCACCTGGCATGTGGACAAGCGCTCACGCGGCACCGCCTTCGCCCTGCTGATACCCTTCCTGATCTTCGCCCTGCTGCCGTTCAACACGCGCGAACTCTATTCCTATCCAGGCAGCGATGCCTTTGGCATCTATAACAGGCAGGCCTGCCAGGTGCTTTACATCATGGTTGCGGCACTGGTGTTCGTGCGCAGCTTCCGGTTGCTGGCGACGATCATCGTTGCAACGATGACGGCCCTGTTTTTTCTCAAGATCACCGGCTTCGTTGCCGGCGGCTTTATCGCTGCCTATGCCCTCATCTCCGGCAAGGTGACATGGAAGCATGCCATCTTGGCCGCAGCGGCGTTCCTGCTCGTTCTCGGCGGCATCGAACTGATGAACGGCCTGGTCAGCCAATATGTCATCGACATCACGAAACTGGTTCAGATGAACAGCGACACGCTGTTGCCGCGTTTTCTTCAGGCGACATCGCTGAATTTCGGCATCGTGGCTTCGGCTACCGCGCTTGCGCTGGTGCTTCTGTGGTCCGACGCGCGCAACCTCGCAAAGACCTTCTCTTCCAGCTGGAAAGCGTCGCCGCTTGGCGCCTCTAGCGCGCTTCTGGCGCATGATGCCATCTGGCTGCTTGTCGTTCTGTTTGCCGGCATCCTGTTCGAAACGCAGAATACCGGCAGCCAGGCGCTCATTTTCCTTTGGCCGGTACTGCTTTCCATCCTGCTCAAGACCGGAAAGATCGCCGACCGCCCGGTGCTGGTATTTTCGATCATGGCCCTTGTGGCTGCGGCCGCGCTGCCGCCGACCATGCGCCTCACCGAACGCGCAGCCAGGACATATGCCGGCTCATTCAAGAATGTGCCGCTGGAAGCGCGCAATCTGAAAAGCCTGGGCGCAGTAGACATGCGCCGCGACGTCGCGGTTCGCACCGATCATATGCTGCGTTTCTACCCCGATCACCGCACCTTCTACGATGACCTTGTCGTGGCCGGCGAGTTGCCGACGCCGCTTTTGTTTTCCGATTTCGATTTCCAGGTCGCCTATCTCAGCACGGTCGACACGGCCATCGATTCCATCCGTGCGCTCGAAACCAAGGCAGGCGTGCATTTCGACACGATCATGTCGCTGAATTTCGTCAATCCTTTTCCGTGGCTGATGGACCGCTCGGCTCCCCGCTATGTCGCCATCGGCGCAGACCCGACCCGCGCCGTGCCCGCGCCCGGTTCGCTGGAGGAAGACGCGGTATCGAAAACCGATCTGGTCCTCTACCCGACCTGCCCGCCCACGACTGCCAATGCCCTGCTCTACGATATGTACAGCGACGCCCTGGCAAAGCATCGGCGCATAAGGCTGGACGCCTGCTACGACGCCTTTATCAACCCGAAATTCGCTTTGCCTCCAGGCTCGACTACCGCACCGTCCGCACAATAAAAAAAAGCCGGGCGAACCCGGCTTTTTTTCGTCTGCCTAGCCAGCGCTACCGCATCTGGCTTTTCACAAAATCCTTCACGATGGCAACGATGCCGCGCGACAACAGACTGTCCAGCGCCTCGATGAAACTGTCGACATGCTCTCGCTGGCAAATCAGCGGCGGCTCCAGGCGAATGACGTTGCGGTTATACTCGGTGAAGGCGACCAGCACGTCGTAGTCGCGCAACAGCAGCGCCCCAACGAAACCCGATAGCGAACCCTTGAGCTTGTCGTCCAGAACGCTGACGACCGGCCGCAGCACCATGGGTAGCGTCTGCGAGAAATCGTGGAACTCCAGCCCGACCATGAAGCCCTTGCCGCGCACGTCCTTGATGATCTTGGGGTGCTTTTCCTTCAGCCCCTGCAAGCGAGCCAGCAGGTAATCGCCGGTCGAAGCCGCATTGTCGATCAGCCCTTCGTCATAGAGCACATTGAGGCCTTCGATGGCGGTGACGCAGGCTTCGCCCATGCCGCCAAAAGTCGCCTGCGCATGGATCATCGCCGTCTTGGGCGTGCCATAGGCCTTCATATAGACCTCGCGCCTCGCGATCATCGCGCCAACGGCCGCCTTGCCCGCGCCAAGCGACTTGGCGAGCGCGGTGATATCGGGAATGACGCCATAATGCTCGAAGGCATAGAACTTGCCCGAGCGCCCATAGCCGCACTGCACTTCGTCGGCCACCCACAACACGCCATAACGGTCGCACAGCGCGCGCAGCTTCTGCCAGTATTCTGCCGGCGCCTGGATGATGCCGCCGCCACCCTGGATAGTCTCCAGAACGATAGAGCCGATTTGCGGGTCCGACTGGAAGGCGCGCTCGACCGCGTCGATATCGGCGAACGGCACCTTCACCACATTGTCGGTCAGCTTGAAATCGCCGCGATAAAGCGAGCCGTCGGTGATGGCGAGAACGCCCTTGGTCTTGCCGTGGAAGGAGTTTTCCGCATAGACGATCTTCGGACGTTTGGCGCCGGCGGCGCGCTCGGCAAGCTTGACCGCCGCCTCCATCGCCTCCGATCCGGACGAGCCGAGAAACACCATGTCCAGGTCGCCGGGCGAACAGGCAGCGATATTATGCGCCAGCGCCGCCGCATATTGCGACATGAAGGCGATGGCAATTTCCTGGCGCTTCTCTTCCTGAAAGCTCTTTCGCGCCTCAAGAATGCGCGGATGGTTGTGGCCGAAGGCCAGCGAACCGAAACCGCCGAAGAAATCGAGGATCTTGCGGCCGTTCTGGTCGATATAGAACATGCCCTCCGCACGCTCGATCTTGATCTTGTGGAAGCCCAGCAGCTTCATGAAATGCAGCTGGCCGGGATTGATGTGCGCCTTGAACAGGTCCGTCATGCGCGCCACATCCATCGCCTTCGCCTGCTCGACGCCGATGAGGTTCGGCTTGGGCGTCGTTGCCGGCGAAAGCGCGGGCGCGTTCACCATGGTGCGTGCTGCGGCCTGTTTGGGTCTGGTCATAACGGTCATCTTGCTCTCCTGTTGGCGCGGTCACGGCCGATAGCCGCCGGACCGCCCGCGAAATTGAACTTACTCCGCCGGCACGTGGCTGGCGGCGACGGCATGGCCGTCCTTCTTGGCGCGGTATTCGCTGTAGGCCGCGATCAGCATGTCCTCGTCGCGGTATTTCGGCGCCCAGCCGAGCTGCCGCTCCGCCTTGGACACGTCGAGCACGCATTCCTCGTCGGCGATCAGATATTGCTCCGGGTCCATGATCGGCATGTTCATGGCGTCGAGCAGGTCGAGCGTGCGCTTGACCGCCCAGCCGGGCGTCGGGACCAGCAATGACTTCGACCCCGCATGCTTGATGAGATCGCCCAGCAGCCGCTTGACCGGCGGCGGGTTGAGCGAGCCAAGGTTATAGGCCTCGTTCGGTACGCCGGCCTTCCACGCCGCGCGGCAGGCTTCGGCGCAATCGAACACCGAAATGAACTGATAGGGGTTCTTGCCCGAACCGATCATCGGCACCGGCATGTTCCAGTCGATCAGCTTGAACAGCTTTTCCAGGATGCCCAACCGTCCGGGACCGATGATGAGGCGTGGCCGAAACAACGAAATCGCCATCCCGCGCTTGCGCCATTCGGCGGCCAGTTCCTCGGTCTTCTGCTTCGACCAGCCATATTCGCCAAGCGGCGCGACCGGATGATCTTCCGTCATCGGATAGGTGACGGTATGGCCGTAGATCATGTCCGTGGTGAAATGGACGAGCTTTGGCGCTCCCGCTTTGTCCATCGCCTGGATGATGTGTTCGGTGCCGTGGAAATTCACCGGAAAGAAGAAGTCGTGACGCTTGGACCGCACCTGGATCGGCGACAGCATCTTGGCCGACAGGTTGTAGACCATGTCGTCGGCCTTCAGCCCGACGCCGGCGACTGAAGCGGGGTCCGTGACATCGCAATGGATGTGGCGAACCGAACGATAGTGCGAAAGCTCGCTCTTGACGATATCGGCGACGATGACTTCCTCGCCGTCGGCAACCAGTTTGGGCGCAAGGTGGCGGCCGACAAAGCCGTCACCGCCGAAAATCACATGTCTCATCGTACGATCTCGCTGGTGATGATCTTGTCGGTGGAAAGGGACGCCGTCTCGTCGTCGTGCCCCCTGCCGCTCTGCGCGATCAGGACCGTGCCGACGCAGATGCAGGCGATGCCCGCGATGCGCCAGCCGTTCAAATCCTCGCGGAAAAGGAAATATGCAAATACCGCGACCGCGACATAGGCGAGGCTCAGGAACGGATAGGCAAACGAAAGCTCGACCTTCGACAACACGTAGAGGTGCGACGCCATTGAGATGACGAAGGTGCATAGCCCAAGAAAGACCCATGGGCTGAACACGATCTGCAATATCTTGACGACCGGGTTCGCGCCCTCGAAGGAAATCGGGTTAAGTGAGATCATGCCTTGCTTCAGCATTAGTTGCGCTGCCGCATTGGTCATGACCGTAAATAGTATGAAGGCAATATATTTCATGATTTTCCGCTCAACTCTCGAACGATCCTATTGCGCATCCAGAAACATTCGATGAATCCGAAGGCAAGATTTGCAACTGATCGGCTTCACGGTGTTTCATCGTGAATAATGTCTGACCGTCTTCATTCCGCCGCCTCGACGAGGCCGGATGAACTGCCCGCCAAACGCTTAGCCGTTCGCACCCAGAAGCTCGACATGAAAGCCGGATCGCGCACCGCCTCCAACCGCTGCCAGGCTGGAAAGGACGCCGCAAAGGTTTCCGGCCCCATGCGCGCATCCTTGTATGGGTTCACCGCGCCGCCGGCGTCCACCGTTATGCGATCCAATTCTTCAAGCAACTTGAGCGTTGCTTCGCCCCGGTTCGGAAAATCCAGCGTCAGCGTATAGCCGGGCCTTGGAAACGATAGCAGCGCCGGCGAAGCGATCGAACCGAAGCGCTTCAGCACAGTCAGGAAAGAGCCCTGCCCGGCGCGCTTTGCGGCGCGAAGAAGCGCCGGCACGGCCTCACGCGCGACATTTTCCGGTACCACGCTCTGGTGCTGGAAAAGCCCTCGCGGTCCATAGAGCCGGTTCCAGTCGCGAACGCCGTCCAGCGGGAAGAAAAAGCCTTGATAGCTGGCATGGCGGGGCTGTGTATTTCGTCCGTTCTTCCAGCGATAGGCAGCGTTGAACGCGGTCAGAAACGGCCGGTTGAGAACGTTGAGCGGCGGCTGGAACGGAACGGCAAGACGCCCGCCCGGACGGCAGGCGATGTGCGAGCCATGTTCGGCGTGATTGCCGGCAAGCATGAGGCCACGCCCGAACTGTTGTCCGCCGGACAGCTGATCGATCCAGGCAACGGCATATTCGTTTGCCTCGTCCGCAGCCATTGCGAGATCGAAGAATTCGCCGATTTCCCGGAATGGCCTGACGGTTTCGGTGATATCCAGGGACGGCACCCGCATCAACCGGATCGACGCCGACAAGATGAGGCCGGTCAACCCCATGCCGCCGATGGTCGCGGCAAACAGGTGCGGGTTCCGGCTCGCCGAGCAGCGATATTCGCGGCCATCGGAGCGCAGCAGCGTAAAACCCTCGACATGGCATCCGAACGTACCGCGCCGATGGTGGTTCTTGCCATGAATGTCGTTGGCGATCGCGCCGCCCAGCGTCACGAATTGCGTGCCCGGAACAACAGCCGGAAAGAAGCCGTGCGGCGCGGCATAGGCAATGATGTCGGACAAAAGCACGCCCGCTTCCGCCTCGATCATGCCGGCCTCGGCATCGAACGAAATGATGCGGTCGAGCGATCGCATATCGACGAGCGCTCCATCCCCATTCAGGCAGGAATCACCGTAGGAGCGGCCATTACCATAGGCCAGCAACGAAGCTTCGCCCGCCCCGCCCCCGCGCAACAATGCGATGGCCTCGTCCGCCGGAAGTGCATTGGCGGCTGAGGGCGTCGCGCGACCGAAACTGGAATAGGCCGCCCTCACCTCACCAGCCTCCGATCACCAGCAGCACCGCGCCAAGGCCGATGACGATCTGGCTGCGCCAATCGCTGATGATGAAGACAACCGGGTCTTCATGCATTTCGCCGCGCCGGCCAAGAATCCACACCCGCATGGTCAGATAGAGCACGATCGGCGCCAGCGGCCACACCATCCACGGATTGGGATAGAGTTCGCGCACGGCGTCACTGTCCATGTAAAGCGCCAGCACCAGCGCGGAAGAAAAGGCTGAAGCCATGCCGGCTTGCGCGACGACTTCACGGTCCTCGCTGCGATAGCCACGGCCGGCAATGCGTTCTCCGGGCGTCAGGCTGGGCAAACCCAGTTCGACATACCGCTTCACCAGCGCCAGCGACAGGAAGAAGAACATCGAAAACGCCAACAGCCAGAACGATACGCCGACCCCGGTGGCCGCCGCGCCCGCGATGACCCGTACCGTGTAGAGGCCGGCCAGCGTCAGCACATCAATTAGAAGCATGCGCTTCAGCGTCAGCGAATAGGCGGTCGTGGTCACGATATAGGCGGCCAGCACGCCCATGAACGGCCATGACACCAGCAAGCCCGCGCCAATGCCGATGGCAAGCAGAACACAGATGGACGCAAGCCCGAACGGAATGGACAACACGCCGCTGGCGAATGGGCGGCGGCACTTGGTTGGATGCTTGCGGTCGAGCGCGAGGTCGAAGAAGTCGTTGACGATGTAGATGGCCGACGCCACGGCGCTGAATGAAATGAACGCGAACACGCATTGCACGATCATGGCGGCGTTCAGATATTCATGGCTGAGCACCATGGGCACCGCGATCAGTGTGTTTTTCGCCCATTGGTGGACGCGAAGCATCTTCAGGATCGATTTCAACGAACGCCTGGGCGCCGGCATGATTTCGCTACCGTGTGCGGATTGCCACAGGGCGGCCTTGCGATCGGGCGCGACCACGATCGCCGCGCGCGCCGCATCGAACACGGCGACGTCGTGCCGGCTGTTGCCGGCATAGTCGAAACCGCCATCGCCATAGGCGGCGACCAGCGCAGCCCGCTTCTTGGCCGAGGTCAGGTTTTCGCCGCCCTCGGTTGCCAGTACCGCATCGAAGACGCCAAGATGGGCGGCAATCGCCTCCGCGAATTTCCGCGGCGTTCCCGTTGCAAGCACGAGCTTGCGTCCATCGGCGTGATCGGCACGCAGGCGCGCCAGCAAATCCTGGCGATAAGGTAGGGCTTCAGGATCGATATCGACGCGGTCGGCGATGGCCTGTTTCAGCTTTGCCGGCCCGCCGGCAAGCCAAAACGGCACCAGGAACAGATAAAGCGGGTTCTTCCTGAGAAGCGCAAACAGGCCCTCCCAAAGCAGATCGGTGGCGATCAGCGTGCCGTCCAGATCGACGGCTAGCGGTATTGCTGTCCTGTCCGCCCGAGCGTCCATCCCGTTCCTGCCCTTGCCTCGTCACGCCACCTGCGGGCGTCCCTGAAAAAGCTATAGCGGTGGACAGGCTACCGAACGTTAAAAGGCGGCGCTTGAAAAGAGATGACTGGCGGAAATTCCATTGCCATCGTTAAATTGCCATTACTGCAAATGTTAAAAGGCCCGGAATGCAAAAAGGCAGGGCAATAGTCCCGGCCCTTTCGAAGAATACACAAGTTTACTTGATATGGGCGACGCCGCCCGAAATCTCTACGGTTTCCGATCCCGTCAGCGGCGTGAGGTCCCCGTTCGGCAAGGTCACGAAGCAACCCTTCGGGCAGAACTCCGCCGTTTCGCCGCTCGCCAGGGCAAGCTCCGATTTGCTGCCGCCTTCGGTTACGATCAGCGTGCGCGTTTCGCCATCATTGTTGACAGCGCTCGCGGCGTAGGCCGACGACGCCCCGGCAACCAGCATGCCGGCAAGGACAACCGATTTCAACATGGCACTTTCCGGTGCTTCCACCGCCTCTGTTGCAAGGCATTTTCGCCCTTTGCATCCAGACTTATAGACGATGAAAGCTGAACCGCAACTGAATGCCGCATTCATGCCACAATTGCCCTTGGCCGAGCCGGCAATCGCCCGTGGCCGAATTTGTCAGCCGGGATCCGGCTTGCGGCTCTTGCGCCCGCGGCCGGAATTGCGCTTGGCGGCGGCATCGGCTTTTGCCTGCTGTTGTTCGGCAAACTCCACTTCCGTCTTGTCGTCGTCTTCCGGCCATGGATCGTGTTTTTCCACAGCGACAACCGCTCTGGCCGTCGATGGAATTTCGATGTGCTCCTTGTCGAACATCTCCAGAATGGAAAAGCGGATATCGTTCTGCACCGCGCTGCCATCGGTGATGTCGGCCAGGAAAACCCTGACCTCGAATTCCAGCGCCGCCGGCCCGAAATTGGCGAACAAAACGAACGGCTCCGGGTTCTTCAGCACCAATGGATGCGCGCGCGCTATTTCAAGCATGATCTCATGCGCCCGCCTGAAATCCATGCCATAGGCGACGCCGACCTTGATCTCGACGCGGCCAAGCTTGTTGCGGTGCGTCCAGTTGCCAACCGCATTATTGATCAGATTGGAATTGGGCAGGATGACCGACTGGCGCTGGAACGTCTCGATCTCGGTAGCCCGCACGCTGATCTTCTTGACGGTACCGGACACATCGCCCGCCACGATCCAGTCGCCCACCTTGAACGGCCGCTCGGCCAGAAGGATAAGGCCGGAGACGAAATTCGAAACCACATTCTGCAAGCCAAAGCCGATACCGAGCGAAAGCGCGCCGGCCACCAGAGCGAGACTGGAAAGGTCGATGCCCGCCGCCGAAATGCCGACGAGCGCGGCGACGGCCACGCCGGCATAGCCCACCGCCAGGCGTATCGAATTGCGCACGCCCGTATCGACCTTGCCGCGCGCCATGACCGAACCGTCGAGCCAGCCCTGAAACCAGCGGGTCAGGAAATAGCCGATGACGAAAACCACGATGCCGCTGAGAATGCCGGTAACGGAGATCGTCGCGGAACCGATGGTCAGCCCGGTAGCAAGCTTGTAGCCCCAGGCCTGGATGTCGCCGAGCTGAAACCCCCACATCAGCAGGATCAACGGCAGGAAGATCACTACGATCATCAGATTGAGGGCGACGCTGACGGCAAGGCCAAGCTGGTCGAGCGTCGCTTCCTCCACATTGCCCTTTTCCGTCAGCCAGCGCCCGATGGATGAACTGCCGAAGCCGCCTTCCGCGCCGATGGCGCGTGCCGACAGGAAGCCGATATAGGCCGTCAGCAGGATCGTGCCGGTCACCACCACTTGCAGCGACACGAAGATCGCCAGGCCGATATAGCCGAGCAGCGCCGCGCCGATGGTGAACGCGCCAAGCGCAAAGGCGCTGTAGCGCAGCCATGCCGGCCACGGCTTCCAGACGCCATCCGTCGTGCAGAACGGGCGCACCAGCGCCATCAGGATCAGGATGACGCCGAAGACGATGGTAGCCAGGAAGCTGCGCGCGATCGTCAGCGACAGCGGCGAATTCATCTGGTCGTTGACGATGGAAAGGAAGGTATTGCCGCCGATGACCAGCGCCATGGCCGTCGCCAGCCGCACAAGCCAGCGGCCGGGCGTCGATTCCACCGGTATCAGCCGCCAGTTGGGCAGGCGAGGCGAAAGGGCGGCGTTAGCCAGCCGGTTGACGCAAAAGATAACCGCGATGAGGGCGGCGAACGCATTGAGGAAGACGCCGATATCTCCGCGCAGGACATTGTAATAATTGAAAAAGAAGATGGTCGAGACCAGAAATACCACAAGGGCGGCTGTCGGCAGCAGCGTCGACCAGAACGTCACGGAAAGCCGGCTGAGATAGGACGGATCGTCCACAGTCGGGTCAGCCACGAACATGCGGCCGAACACGCGGCGTCCGCCCACGATCAGCACGGCTGCGAGGCCGAGCGCCATGAACGTCGCCGCAAGCATCGCCTGGAACTTGAACTTGAGGGCAAAGGAGAACCACGACGAGAAGGCGCCGTAAAACCGGACCATTTCCGCCTTCGCGTCGGCGAGCACCTTGCCGCTGAGCGTATCGGCCAGCGTGTAGCGCTTGGTCAGCAGGTTGCGGAACAGGTCGCTGCGGATGGCGCCGATCTGTTCGATCAGCCCGCTGATGCGAATTGACAGGGTCTGCGCCGTCGCGATCACCCCGTTGATCTGGGCTTTCCCTGCAATCAGCGCATCGCGCTCCGCCGTAACGATGTCCGGTTCCGCCGGCTGGCCTTCGGCAGGCCCCGGGCCAAGCTGTTCAAGCCGCGCATTTATGTCGGCCGTGCTTGAACGAAACGCCAGCGCGCTTTCCAGAGAGCGCTGCGACAGGCCTTCCAGCTTCAGCCGGATTTCGACCAGGGCGGCGTCGTCCTGGCCGTTCTGCTGCATCTGCTTTTCGAGATCGTCGGTCTTCGCGGTCAGTTGCTGGATCACCTGCTGCTGCGCGGCGACAAGGCCGTTGGCGGTTTCACTGACGCTTTGCGCGGCGGCTCCGGATGGGAGCAACGCCAAAAGCGCAAGAACGACGGCGAAACGGTAAAAACGCTGGAGCATGATTGACGAGCGACTCGTGGAAAGCCATGACGGCTCGATTGCATCATTGATAAAGGCGGCGGTATCAAGGGGCAAGCCACGCCCGTTCGGCAAGTCGGCCAATCGAAAAGCCATGGCGCAATAGTGGCTTTCAGGCTATCGCCGGCTCTATAGTCTGCGCAGTCGCCCATAATGGAAGAAAAAAGAATGGCGGAATATTCAGCGCTTTCACTCCTGAAAAATGCATTCACAGGCAATAAGGACTGGAAGCCCGCCTGGCGCAAGCCGACGCCGAAGCCATCTTATGACGTCATCGTCATCGGCGGTGGCGGCCACGGCCTGTCCACCGCCTACTATCTGGCCAAGGAACACGGCATCACCAATGTCGCGGTGCTGGAAAAAGGCTGGCTGGGGTCGGGCAATGTCGGCCGCAACACCACTGCGGTCCGTTCCAACTATCTGCTGCCGCCCAATACGCGCTTCTACGAGCATTCGATGAAGCTGTGGGAGGGGCTTTCCCACGACCTCAACTATAACGTCATGTTCTCCCAGCGCGGCTGCCTGAACCTTGCGCACACGCCGGCCCAACTCGATGACTATGCCAGGCGCGGCAACGCCATGCGCCATCAGGGCGTCGATGCCGAACTTATGACGCCTGCGCAAATCAAGCGCCTTATTCCGGCGCTGGACGTGTCGGATGCGGCGCGCTTTCCCGTCTATGGCGGCCTGATGCAGCCGCGAGCCGGCACGGCTCGCCACGACGCGGTCGCCTGGGGCTATGCGCGCGGCGCCGACCGGCGCGGCGTCGATATCGTCGAGAACTGCGAAGTCACCGGCTTCCTGCGCGACGGCGACCGCATTGTCGGCGTCACGACCACGCGCGGCGAAATCCGCGCCAGGAAAGTGGCCGTGGCGGTCGCCGGCAGCACCGGCCGCGTGATGCAGCTTGCCGGCATCGACACCATGCCCATCGAGAGCCACGTCCTCCAGGCCTTCGTCACGGAATCGCTGAAACCCTTCATCGATACGGTTGTGACCTTCGGCATGGGCCATTTCTATATGTCGCAGTCCGACAAAGGCGGCCTTGTCTATGGCGGCGACCTCGATGGCTACAATTCCTATGCTCAGCGAGGCAGCCTGCCCGTTGTCGAGGAGGTGATGAGCGAGATGCTGGCGCTGTTCCCCGGCCTTGCCGGCGTGCGGCTGCTGCGCTCATGGGGCGGCGTTTGCGATATGTCGATGGACGGCTCTCCCATCATCACCACCGGCCCCCTGCCCGGCATGTATCTGAACTGCGGCTGGTGCTATGGCGGCTTCAAGGCGACGCCGGCTTCGGGCTGGTGCTTTGCCCACACCATCGCCAAGGATGCGCCACACGAATTGAACGCCGCCTTCACGCTCGACCGTTTTCATCGCGGCATTCTCATCGACGAGAAGGGCCAGGGCGCGACGCCGCGCCTCCATTAGGGTAGAAAAATGCTGATCACCTGTCCCTACTGCGGTCCGCGCGACGTGTCCGAATTCACCTATCAGGGCGATGGCAACCGCGAGCGGCCTCAACCCGCGTCGCAGAACCTCGATGCCTGGAACGAGTATGTCTATGAGCGTCTGAACCCGGCCGGCGACCATAATGAGATATGGCAGCATTCCGGCGGCTGCCGCACCCATGTCCGCGTCGTGCGCAACACGCTGACGCATGTGATTTCAAGCGCCATTCCGGCCCGCGCCGAGGCAAGGCACAAGGCCGCCAGCCGCCGTGGAGCAAAGTCATGAGTCCGCGCCGCGCCCTTGCCGGTGGCAGCATCGACCGGCTGAAGACGATCCGCTTCACCTTCGACGGCACGGCTTTCACAGGCCATGCCGGCGATACGCTTGCCTCGGCCATGCTTGCAAACGGCGTTTCGCTGTTCGGGCGCTCGTTCAAATACCACCGCCCGCGCGGCGTGCTGACCGCCGGCGTCGATGAACCGAACGCCTTGGTGACGATACTGCGCGGCGAGGTGCGCGAGCCGAACATTCCAGCCACCATGATCGAGATTTTCGACGGCCTCGCCGTTGAAAGCCAGAACCGCTTCCCCTCGCTCGCCTGGGACGTGAACGCGGTGAACCAGCTTGGCGGCAAGCTGCTTTCGGCGGGCTTTTACTACAAGACCTTCATGGGGCCGGCGATCGGCCCGCTGAAAGGCACCGGTTTCTGGATGTTCTGCGAGAAATTC
>DASYCS010000240.1:0-5250 GCA_036500025.1 Mesorhizobium sp.
AAAGCATGTCCAGCGCAAACAGGGTGATGAAGATCGGGAACGGCACCGGCCCCGCCAGGGAAACCACGAGCCACACCGCACTGACCGCGATGAAGCCCAGCAGCGCACCTTGCGAAAGGCGGCGCATGCCGAAGCGGCCGACCAGGCGCGCATTGGCGAAATTGGACGCCGCCATCATGCTGGCGATGCCGGCGAAGATGACCGGAAACCACACGCCCAGATGATAGATGTCGATATAGATCTGCTGCGCGGAATTGATGAAGCCGAACATCGCGCCGAAGGTTGCCATGCCGGCCAGCGTGTAGGAAAGAGCCGTCCGGTTGGAAAGGACGATGCGGAAACCGCCGGTCACCGCCGCAACGGTGAACGGACGGCGAAACTCCGCGTGAAGGGTCTCGGGAAGGCGCAGGAACGCCCATAGTGTGATGAGGAGCGCGCCGACGCCCATGGCGGCGAAAATCAGGTGCCAGGTCGCAAAGATCATGATGATCTGGCCGATGCCCGGAGCCACCACCGGGATCGCCATGAACACCATGAACACCAGCGACATGATTTCCGCCATGCGCCGTCCGCCGAACGAATCGCGGATGACGGAGACGGAAATGACGCGCGTGGCCGCCGCACCGATGCCCTGGACGAACCGGCACAGCAGCAGCGTTTCAAAGCTGGGCGCCGCCACCGCCGCAAAGGCGGCCAGAATATAGATGGCAAGCCCGACCAGAAGCGGGCCGCGACGGCCGAAGCGGTCGGAGATCGGCCCGAAGCCAAGCTGCGCGATGCCGAAGGCGACGATATAGGCCGTGATGACATATTGCCGGTGGTTGGGGTTCTCGACGCCAAGCGAGCCGCCGATCTGCTGTAGGGCCGGCAGCATGATGTCGATCGCCAGCGAGTTCAGCGCCATCAGCGCCGCGCATAGCGCGATGAACTCCCAACGCGGAATTGGCAGTTTCGCGTCTTGCTGCTGTGGCTGATTGTCCATGACGGTTCCGATCTTCAAACAAAAATGCGCCGGCTGACCGGCGCATTTCTTTTGTCTTTTCCCCAAACCGGGGGTGAAGTGTCTACCGGGATGGGGGCAGCCCGATGATAATGGTCAGGCGGCGCCTTTGACGCTGACGCCCTTTTCGACGAAAAACGACTGCAATTCGCCCGCCTGGAACATCTCGCGGATGATGTCGCAGCCGCCGACGAACTCGCCCTTGACGTAGAGCTGCGGAATGGTCGGCCAGTTGGAATATTCCTTGATGCCCTGGCGCAGTTCAGCCGAATCGAGAACGTTGACGCCCTTGTAGTCGGCGCCGACATGGTCGAGAATCTGCACCACTTGGCCGGAAAACCCGCACTGCGGGAAGCCGGGCGTGCCCTTCATGAAAAGCACCACGTCGCTGCTTTTCACTTCATTGTCGATGTAATCGTTGATACCGCTCATGATTTATCCTTTCACGCCGGTCGAAGCCAGGCTCGAAGCATGCCCTTCAAATAACCTTCCAGGGCGTTCGAAACAAGTCGTTTGCCGGTCCGGCCTCGAAATGGCTTAAGGTTTACCGGTTCGCTGGTCCAAGTTCGACGATATCGGCGAGGTCGGACTTCGCGCAAAGGCAGGCATAAAGCAGCCCGCCTCGTTTACAATCCGGGAAGCGGTGAAGTAGTAAGCGCCAGGAAGCAGGGTCCTCCGCCGTGATGGCCTGCAATGCCCGAGCCGTTCAACCGTTCCCGAGCGCGCTCGGTCTCACTTCAAGGCCACTAACCCATGCCTCACATCGCCAAGAGGATTGTCCTGCATTTTCCGGGTTTCGAGCCGCTGGATGCCGAGGCGCATCGCAGCCGCTATGCCCGCTCGGCCATGCAGAGCGGACAGGTGTGGAACTATAAGGTCGAGACCGGACCGCTCGGTGGCAATCCCCTTGCGCCGGCTTTCACCGTCGATGCTGCGGGGGCCGGCTGGTCGACGCAAAGCCATGTCCATATTCTCGACCACAACGGGTTGATCGGCGCATTGGGCGCGAGATCGCCGCTGGCCCGCCTGGCGGCCGGTTATCGAAGCGCGGCGCGGGTTGTCTGGCATGGCGGCATGTTCGGCTTTTTCCGCCACGCCTGGCGCTTCGCGCTGTTCTTCCTGTTTCCATTCCTGTTGGTGGCGCTTGGTTTTGCGGCGCTGTCGTTTGCAGGCACGCTGCCGGTGCTGTTCGGCCTGTCGGCGTGGCACCTCGTCTGGAGCCTGCCGGTGGCATGGCTGTTGTTTTTCAAGCTGTTCCTGCCCGTCGCCGAGCGGGCCTATACGCTGCATTTGTGCGATGACTGGGAGCTTGCGGTTGCGCTGGCCTGCCTGGACGACGATGCGGCCAATCGCAGGCTGGCCGATTGCGTCATTGCCGCGCGCGCCGCCCTTCAGGAGCCGGCGGATGAATATCTTATCAGCTCGCACAGCATGGGATCGTCCGTCGCCACCCATGTGATCGGCGCGCTTCTCCAGGAGGACCCCGAAATCTTCACGGGCAAGAAGGTGGTCTTCGCCACGCTTGGCGGCGCGGTGCTTCAATGTTCGCTGCTGAAGCCGGCCAGCGTGCTGCGCAGCCGCGTCGGCGCCATCGCGCGCTCAGCCAATGTTTTCTGGCTGGACGTGCAGTGCCTGACCGATGTCATCAACTTCTATAGGGTGAGGGTGGTGAAGGCTGCCGGCTTTCCCGACCTGCCGCAGGCCCGCATCCTGTTCATCCGCTTCAAGCATATGCTGACGCCGGAACGCTATCGCCGGCTCAAGAAGGATTTTCTGCGCATGCACCGGCAATATGTGCTGGGGCCGGACCGGCGCGCGGCCTTTGATTTCACCTTGATGACGGCCGGGCCGCTATCGGCCAGGGATTTCGCCGATTTCACGGCCGACAGGCTGGCCCCGCTTGCGCCCGCAGATGCTGGCCTGGCCGCATAGCGCCTTATTCGGGTGGGCTGGTCTGTAGCGCCAGCGCGTGCAGAACGCCGCCCATATTGCCTTTCAGCGCCTCGTAGACCATCTGGTGCTGCTGGACGCGGCTTTTGCCGCGAAAGCTTTCGGCCACCACTTCCGCGGCATAATGCTCGCCGTCGCCGGCCAGATCGCGGATGGTTATCCTGGCGTCCGGAATGCCTTCCTGGATCATTTTTTCGATGTCGTGCGCGTCCATCGCCATGTTTGGTTTCCTTGCTTAGTTTCCCATGAAGCGAGGGAACCAGGATTCGTGAGCCGTGGTCAACTCATCGACGGTTATCGCACGGGCATTGCCGAGTTTCAATTCTGCGCCCCCCGTCGTGCCGATGGGCGATGCGAAAAGGCCGAGCGCCTTGGCGCGCTCCTGCACGGCGCCGGAGCGGGCATCGTCGGCCGGGAAGGGCAGCGTCACCAGATAGCGGCCCTGATCTTCTCCGAAGAACGGTGCAATGGCATCGCCGCCCTGAGGCTGCTCGATGGAAGCGCCGATGCCGGAAGCCATCGCCATTTCGGCAAGCGCCACCGCCAGTCCGCCGTCCGACAGGTCGTGGACCGCACTTGCTTCGCCGTTGCGGATAAGGCCGCGCACGAAGTCGCCGGCCTTCTTTTCATGGGCCAGGTCGACATGCGGCGGCGGGCCATCGCTGCGGCCATGGATATCGCGCAGGTAGATCGACTGGCCAAGATGCGTGCCCCATTGCTCGCTGGCGCTGATGAGCAGGATAGTCTGGCCCTCGGCGGCGAAAGCCACGCGCGCCATTTTCGCCCAGTCGTCGATCAGGCCGACGCCGCCGATGGTCGGTGTCGGCAAGATGCCCTGGCCGTTGGTTTCATTGTAGAGCGAGACATTGCCCGACACGATCGGGAAGTCGAGCGCGCGGCAGGCCTCGCCGATTCCTTTGATCGCGGCGACCAGCTGGCCCATGATTTCCGGCCGCTCAGGATTGCCGAAATTGAGGTTGTCGGTGGCGGCCAGGGGCAGGGCGCCGGTCGCCGTCATGTTGCGCCAGCACTCGGCCACCGCCTGCTTGCCACCCTCGAACGGGTCGGCCTCGCAGTAGCGCGGCGTAACGTCGGAGGAAAATGCCAGCGCCTTGGTCGCGTGGCCTTCCACCCGCACCACACCGGCGTCGCCGCCGGGCAGTTGCAGCGAATTGCCCTGGATCAGCGTGTCGTATTGTTCCCACACCCAGCGGCGCGACGACAAGTCCGGGCCGTTGAGCATTTTCAGGAGCGCTTCGGCAATGTCGGCCTGCGGAATGTCGTTGGCGGCAAGCGCCGCCGGCTTCTTCGGCTCGACCCATGGCCGGTCATATTCCGGCGCCTTATCGCCGAGATCCTTGATCGGCAGGTCGGCGACTTCCGTACCCTGATGCATGACGCGGAAGCGCAAATCGTCGGTGGTTTTGCCGACAATGGCGAAATCCAGCCCCCATTTGGCGAAGATTGCCTTGGCTTGCGCCTCTTTTTCGGGGCGCAGCACCATAAGCATGCGTTCCTGGCTCTCGGAAAGCATCATTTCATAGGCGCTCATGCGCTCCTCGCGCACCGGCACGGTGTCGAGGTCGAGCAGGATGCCGAGGTCGCCCTTCGCGCCCATTTCCACCGCCGAACAGGTGAGGCCGGCGGCCCCCATGTCCTGGATGGCGATGACGGCGCCCGACGCCATCAGTTCGAGGCTGGCTTCCAGCAGGCATTTTTCGGTAAACGGATCGCCGACCTGAACGGTCGGCCGCTTCTCGTCGATCTTGTCGTCGAACTCTGCCGAAGCCATCGTCGCGCCGCCGACGCCGTCGCGGCCGGTCTTGGCGCCGAGATAGACCACCGGCAGGCCGACGCCCTTGGCTTCCGACAGGAAGATGGCATCGGTCTTGGCCAATCCCGCCGCAAAGGCGTTGACCAGGATGTTGCCATTGTAGCGCGCGTCGAAATTGACCTCGCCGCCCACCGTCGGCACGCCGAAGGAATTGCCGTAGCCGCCGACGCCTGAAACGACGCCCGCCACCAGATGCTTCGTCTTGGGGTGATCGGGCGCGCCGAAGCGCAATGCGTTCATCGCCGCGATCGGGCGGGCGCCCATGGTGAACACGTCGCGCAGGATGCCGCCGACGCCGGTCGCGGCACCCTGATAGGGTTCGATGTAGGACGGGTGGTTGTGGCTCTCCATCTTGAAGACTACGCAATCGCCGTCGCCAATATCGACCACGCCGGCATTTTCGCCGGGCCCCTGGATGACGACCGCGCCGGTGGTCGGCAAGGTGCGCAGCCATTTCTTGGATGAT
>DASYCS010000241.1:0-7480 GCA_036500025.1 Mesorhizobium sp.
TGGGTCTGATCTTCTCGACCAGCGCCCTGACTTCCGGATCGAGCGCTGCGCCCGCGCCGCCGAAATCGGCGTTGTCATGCACGAATTTGGCATGGCTGGCGATCGACCCGCCCGACACCGCCGCAAAATAGGAAGGGGCGGAGTAAGCAATGCCGCTGAAGGTGGCATTACCGGCATTGCCGTTGAACCTGCCGCTGTCGGGCAGCAGATTCGGCGCGATCTCGCGCGTCACCCTCATATTGTCGATGATGACCTCGCCGCTGGCCGCTTCCGTGCGAAGCGCCTCGCGCCATGTCGAACCATTTGCGCTGACCTTGATGCGGAAATCGTCATCGCCGGCCAATCCGAGTTCGCATCGGCCGGAATAGGCGTCCTGGAGAATGACGCTGGCGGTTTGCCCGACCGCCGCCTTGTTGATGTTGACGCGCGCATCGGCGCCGTCATTGTCGAATAGTGCTGCATCGCTTTTCACCACCAGCCGGTTGACCGCATCGGCGGTTGCGTTGATGCCAAGCTGCGTGATGCCGGCGGTTCCCGCCACGACGTTTGCCCATGCCGCCCCGTCCCAGACCAGCAGCGCCGCCTCGTCGGCTACATAGGCGAGCCAGCCCGGTTTTGGCTTGAAGAACGCCCAGCCGCCATCCTGGAAAGCCGCGATCTCGCCGTCATGTCCCGCCCACGGACCGCTGCCGGATGCTGCGACGATAAAACGGTCGCCATCGGCGGGCGTGGCGGGCGGCGAGGCAAGATCGCGGTCATGCGCGGACAGTTGGACCAGCGCATCGAGCGCGCGTATCGCCTCATTGTGCGTTACGTGCTTCTGGGCCTGGCTGGGCGCGATGTAGGGAAGTGTCAGATTTGGTGATGTGTCCATGAAAATTCCTTTCGCGTTGACCGCCCAGGGTACGCCCTGTCAGGGAGGGTGTGGGTGGATCGGCGGCGTCGAAGGGCTTGAGAAAGGCGACCAGTTCGCGTATGGCCTGCAAAATCTGGGAGGCCTTCCCGCTTCAACAGCCTTGCAGCCCGAGATGCGGCCAGCCTGAAACGCCGTATCCACACGGCTCGGTTCACACTAGGATGAAAGCCGGTTTCCAAGCATGACAATCAATCTGCAAGACGCTAAAATCGCGGTGGTCGGGCTTGGTTATGTCGGACTGCCTCTTGCCGTGGAATTCGGAAAGAAGCGGCAGGTTCTCGGTTTCGATACCAAGCGCAAGCGCATCGAAGAACTCCGCGCCGGCGAAGATGCGACCCTGGAAGTTTCGGCTGACGATCTGGCCAGCGCCAGTGGGCTTGTGTTTTCCTGCGAGGCCGCCGACATGGCCGACTGCGGCGTCTTTATCGTGACCGTGCCCACCCCCATCGACGACGCCAACCGGCCCGACCTGTCGCCGCTGATCCGCGCTTCCGAATCCATCGGCGCGGTGATGCCGCAAGGGGCCGTGATCATCTACGAATCCACCGTCTATCCCGGCGCTACCGAGGAAATCTGCGTGCCGGCGCTGGAGCGGGCTTCCGGCAAGAAATTCAACGTCGATTTCTTCTGCGGCTACAGCCCCGAACG
This sequence comes from Mesorhizobium sp., assembly GCA_036500025.1. Classification (GTDB taxonomy): domain Bacteria; phylum Pseudomonadota; class Alphaproteobacteria; order Rhizobiales; family Rhizobiaceae; genus Mesorhizobium. Next base: position 1,565 of record DASYCS010000241.1, read on the forward strand.
CATCAATCCCGCCGACAAGCAGAACACGCTGCCAAAGATCGTCAAGGTCACGAGCGGATCGACGCCCGAAGCCGCCGACGCCATCGACCGCCTCTATGCCAGCATCATCACCGCGGGAACGTTCAAGGCGAGCAGCATCAAGGTTGCCGAGGCCTGCAAGGTCATTGAAAACACGCAGCGCGACCTGAACATCTCGCTGATGAACGAGCTGTCGATCGTGTTCGCCCGTATCGGCATCGACACGGCGGAGGTGCTGGAAGCGGCGCTGACAAAGTGGAATTTCCTGAATTTCCGGCCAGGCCTGGTCGGCGGCCACTGCATCGGCGTCGATCCTTATTATCTGACGCACAAGGCCGAACAGCTCGGCTACAGCCCGCAGGTCATTCTTGCCGGCCGCCGGATCAACGAAAACATGGGGCGCTACGTCGCGCGCAACACCATCAAGCTGATGCTGAAGAACGGCATGGACGTGCCGCGATGCCGCGTCGGCGTCCTGGGCGTCACGTTCAAGGAAAATTGCCCGGATACCCGCAATTCGCGTGTGATCGACCTCATCCGTGAGTTGCAGGACCACGGCGTGGAGGTGCTGGCCGCCGACCCCCATGCCGACCCGGAAGAAGTAAAGGCCGAATATGGCATCGAGATCACCCGCCTATCGCCGGAGACGCCGGTGGATGCGCTTGTGGTGGCGGTCGGCCATAATGAATACCGGGAGATGACATCGGCCCAGCTTCGCGCCCTTACGCGCGGCGACAAGCCGGTGCTGTCCGACGTCAAGAGCCTTTACGACAGGCATGCTGCGGCAAAGGAAGGGTTCCAGGTGTTTCGACTGTGACCACGAATAATTCAAACAGCAAGGTGCGTTTTGCCCTGGTGGGAGCCGGGCGGATTGCGGCCAACCATCTCAAGGCGATGGAATCGCATGCAGACCGGTGCGAACTGGTTTCCATCTGCGACACCGACGAGCAGGTTCTTGCCAAGATCGCCGCGCAGACCGGCGCAAAGGGATTTAGCCGGCTGGACCAGATGCTGGCGAATACGCCGGCCGACTGCGTGGTCTTGACCACGCCGAGCGGCCTGCATGCCTCTCAGGCAATCGCCGTTGCCCAATCTGGCCGCCACGTCATCACCGAAAAGCCGATGGCGACCCGTTGGAAAGACGGCCTGGCGATGGTCGAGGCCTGCGACAAGGCAGGCGTGAAGCTGTTCGTCGTCAAGCAGAACCGGCGAAACGCCACGCTCCAGCTGCTGCGGGAAGCCGTGCGGCAGGGACGTTTCGGCCGCATCTATTCGGTTTCCGTCAACGTCTTCTGGACGCGGCCCCAGGAATATTACGACGCCGCCAAGTGGCGCGGCACCTGGGAGTTCGACGGCGGCGCCTTCATGAACCAGGCCAGCCACTATATCGACCTGCTGCAATGGATCGTCGGACCGATCGAAAGCGTGATGGCCTATACCGGCACGCTGGCGCGCGACATTGAAGCGGAAGATACCGGCGTTGCGGCCCTGCGCTGGCGCAGCGGCGCGATGGGCACGCTGAACGTGACCATGCTGACTTATCCAAAGAACCTCGAAGGTTCGATCACCATCCTGGGCGAGACCGGAACCGCGCGCATCGGCGGCGTCGCAGTCAACGAGATCCAGGAATGGTCGTTTGCCGACAAGCGTCCCGAAGACGACGAAATCAAGAACGCGAGTTATCAAACCACAAGCGTCTACGGTTTTGGACATCCGCTTTACTACGACAACATCATCAAGACGCTGCGCGGCGAGGAAGCCGCCGAAACCGATGGCCGGCAGGGGTTGAAAAGCCTGGAACTGCTGGTCGCCATGTATATGTCGGCGCGCGACGGCAGGCGGGTCGCCCTGCCGCTGGAGCACTGACATGAATTACAAGGCCCATCCTTCGGCCATCGTCGACGATGGCGCGCAGATCGGCGACGACACCCGCATCTGGCATTGGGTGCATGTCAGCGCCGGCGCGCGCATAGGGCGCGGCTGCTCGCTCGGGCAAAACGTCTTCATCGCCAACAGGGTGACGATCGGCGACAACGTCAAAATCCAGAATAATGTCTCGGTCTACGACAATGTCACGCTGGAAGACGATGTCTTCTGCGGGCCGAGCATGGTCTTCACCAATGTCTACAACCCGCGTTCCGCCGTTTCACGCAAGGAAGAATACCGCGACACGACCGTGCGGCAGGGTGCGACGCTGGGCGCCAACTGCACGATCGTCTGCGGCGTGACCATCGGCGAATATGCTTTCGTCGGCGCAGGCGCGGTGGTGAGCCGCGACGTTGCCGCCTATGCGCTGATGGTCGGCGTACCGGCGCGGCGCATCGGCTGGATGAGCCGGCATGGCGAGCGGCTGGACCTGCCCGCCAGCGGCAGCGGCGAAGCCGCCTGCCCCGTCATGGGCGACCTCTACAGGCTTCAGGACGACCGGGTCGAGAGAATTGAGGCGGCACCACGATGAATACGCAAACCGATGCGCAGGCGCCCATCCAGTTCATCGACCTGAAGGCGCAATATGCGGACCTGCGCGGACCGGTCAACGCCCGCATCCAGGCGGTTCTCGATCACGGCCAATACATTATGGGACCGGAGGTAGCCGAGCTTGAAGCGGCACTTTCGACCTATACCGGCGCGAAGCACTGCATCACGGTTTCCAGCGGCACCGAAGCCCTGCTCATCGCCATGATGGGGCTGGGAATAGGCCCCGGCGATGAAGTCATCACCACGCCCTTCACCTTTGCGGCGACCGCCGAGATGATCGTGCTGCTCGGTGCGAGACCGGTTTTCGTCGATGTCGAAACGGCGACGTGCAACATCGATGCCGGGCTGATCGATGCGAAAATTACCGCTCGTACCAAGGCCATCATGCCGGTCAGCCTTTATGGCCAGGCCGCCGACATGGACGAGATCAACGAAGTGGCGGCCCGCCACGGCGTGGCGGTGATCGAGGATGCCGCCCAAAGCTTCGGCGCCGATTATCGCGGCAAGAAGAGCTGCAACCTTTCAACCGTGGGCTGCACCAGCTTCTTCCCCAGCAAGCCGCTGGGCTGCTATGGCGATGGCGGCGCCATGTTCACCAATGACGACGCCCTGGCCAAGGCTTTCCGCGAAATACGGGTACACGGCCAGAGCAAGCGCTATGTGCACACGCGCGTCGGCGTTGGCGGGCGCATGGACACGCTGCAATGCGCCATCGTGCTTGCCAAGCTGGAACGCTTCGACTGGGAAGTCGGGCGCCGGCTGGAACTTGGGGCGCGCTACAATCGGCTGCTCGACGAAGCCGGCGTCAAGCGGGTCCATCAGAGGCAGGACCGCAACAGCGTTTTCGCGCAATATACCGTGCTGGTCGAGAACCGGACGGAAATACAGGAAAGCCTCCAGGCAAGCGGCGTTCCGACCGCCATCCACTATCCCATTCCGCTCAACCTACAGCCAGCCTACGCGCATCTGAACGTAGACGGGCAGACGGTGAATTCCGAATGGGTGGCCGGCCGCGTGATGAGCCTGCCGATGAGCGCCTATCTGACCGAGGATCAGCAAGACCGGATCGTCGAGACGCTGAAGGCGGCGGTATGGCGGCCCTGATCGCCAGGCTCAAGGGTCTTGCTTCAAACGATTTCATCCGCTCCGTCGGTGTTCTTGTCGGTGGAACGGCAGCCGCCCAGGTCCTGATGGCGGTGAGCCTGCCGATTGCGACGCGGCTCTATTCACCGACCGATTTCTCCCTGCTGGCGCTGTTTACGGCAATCGTCTCGATCATTTCCGTTTCCGCCTGCCTGCGGTTCGACATTGCGGTTCCGATCCCGGAAAGCGACGAGGAGGCGGCCAACGTGCTGGCGCTCGCCGTGGGGTTTGCCGTGCTCGTCTCGGCGGTGCTGGCGCTTCTGGCCATTTTCGCGCCGGGTCCGATCGTGCGCCTGTTGAACAGGCCGGATTTCCAGCCCTATCTCTGGCTTGTGCCGCTGACCGTCCTGTTGTCCGGTCTTTTCAGCACGTTGCAATACTGGTTCGTGAGGCGCAAATCGTTCAGGGCCATCGCCACGACCAAGATGGGGCAAGCGACGGGCGCCTCGGCAACCCTGGTCGGCCTCGGTTTCGCCCACCCGACGCCCCTTGGGCTGCTGCTGGCCTATGCCATCAATTCAGGCGCCGGCTTCATCGGGCTCAGCTATCGCTTCTTGCGCACAGACGTCGCGCTTCTGCGCCAGGTGAGCTGGCAGCGGATGAAACACGCCTTCGCCGCGAACAGCCGCTTTCCGAAATACTCGACACTCGAGGCAGCCTGCAACAGCGCCTCGATCTACCTGCCGATCATCCTGATTTCATCGCTCGCCGCCGGGCCGGAGGCCGGCTACGTCATCGTCGCAATCCAGGTGATGCAGGCGCCGATGAGCCTGATCGGCTCGGCGATCGCGCAGGTCTATCTGTCGCGCGCGCCGGAAGAATTTCGTGCCGACAACCTCGGCGCCTTCACCGCCTCCATCTTCTCCGGCCTGCTCAAAACCGGAGTAGGTCCGCTGATTTTCGGCGGCATCGTCGCACCCGAAGTCTTTTCGCTGGTCTTCGGGCAAGGATGGCGGCCGGCGGGAGAACTCGTGCTGTGGATGACGCCATGGTTCGTCGCCCAATTCCTGTCCAGCCCCCTTTCCATGGCGCTTCACGTCACCGGAAACCAGCGGCTGGCGCTTTGCCTACAGATATTCGGGCTGATCGTCAGGGCCGGCTCGATATATGCTGCCTACCTGGTCTTTCCGAAATACCTTTCGGAGACCTACGCAATATCCGGCTTTATATTTTACAGCGTCTATAATTATCAGATCTTTAGAATAACAGGAACCGGTCTTTATTCCTTATTCGGGTCCCTCATTAAGAACTCCATTTTTCTGCTGTTCTGGATTTCTATGGCGATAATTTTGAAGGTTATTTTCTATATGTATTGGTAAGTTCTTTCAATTGATTTCAGCCGAACTACGCCTAACCTAGCCATAATTGTCCTTGTGACTGCGCTGCTCTCGATCCTTGGACAGTTGAGATTGCAAACCCCACGCAAGCGCAGGCAAAGGCCAGAAAACCGATTTCGCCACGACTATCAAAAGACAGCAAAAGGCACTGACCAACAACAGCGACCACCATCGCGCATCGAAGTCCCGTCCGGCGATGCGCCGGCGCACCGCCGCGATAAGACAACCGGTTGTCATCAAGATGTAGAGTATAAATGGCACGATTCCAAACTGATGCCACATGGATAGCGCATTGTGTATATACGATCCAAAGTCCTTTTGACTTCTGATATAGCCTCCATAGTCGCCGAATATGGGATTGGCCATTATATCCTTGATTCCGCCAATCATGATTTGCCAGCGCTCGTTAAGCGAAGCTGAAGAGCCAATGTTCGTGTATCGTGTCAGCAGCTGCGGATGAAAATACCCAACTACAAACAACGCGACGATAAAAAACATCAGAAGCGCGGCGGCGGCAGGAAGTATATATCGCCGCTGACTGCTCGCGGCCAACCATACCATGACGACAAACATATAACCGAATAGCTCGGCCCGAGCGCCAGTATATGCCAAGGCCAACGCTCCCAGCACCACCACGACCACTCGAAGGACGACCGTTGTTTCCAATGCCAATGCGAATATGGCTGTGAACGCGATGGCGTTCGCAAACCATGCGTAGCTCGCAACCTGCCCTTGAAACCTCCAACGCAACGCTTGGTCAGGCGACAGAGGATCCGTTGCCATAACGAATGGAATTAGCACAGCCATGACAACGAGCGATGCAGTCAACAAATGAGCAAGGCGCTCACTGGGTCGTAGAAAATACCCAGCACCGTAAAGCGAAATCCAGCAGATAAGCAGCTTTGTCGACTCAAAGGCAGAAATATTCCGATCATACGGC
>DASYCS010000242.1:0-9753 GCA_036500025.1 Mesorhizobium sp.
TATCCGGCCAGGCGGTGACGCTGGTTCTGGACGATGAGCTGGAGGTCTCGCGCGGCAATATGCTGGTGTCGCCGACGGCACGCCCCCAGGTCGCCGACCAGTTCGCCGCCAACATCGTCTGGTTCGACGAGAATGCGCTGCTGCCGGGGCGCTCCTATATATTGCGCACCGAAACCGACCAGGCGAGCGCTACCGTCACCGACCTGAAATACCGCGTCAACATCAATGATTTCGCGCATGAGGCGGCGAAGTCGCTTGGCCTGAACGAGGTTGGCACCTGCAACATCTCGACGCGCACGCCGATCGTCTTCGACGCCTTCTCGGAAAACCGCGCGACCGGCGCGTTCATCCTGATCGACCGTATCACCAACGCGACGGTCGGCGCCGGCATGATCCTGCACGCGCTGCGCCGGGCCGAAAACATCCATTGGCAATCGCTCGACGTGGGCAAGCGCGAGCGTTCCGATATCAAGAACCAGCGGCCGGCGGTGTTCTGGTTCACCGGCCTGTCGGGTTCGGGCAAATCCACCATCGCCAATCTTTTGGAAAAGAAGCTGCATGCGGCGGGCCGCCATACCTATATTCTGGATGGCGACAATGTCCGGCACGGATTGAACCGCGATCTTGGCTTCACCGATGCCGACCGTGTCGAGAACATCCGGCGGGTGGCCGAAGTGGCGAGGCTGATGAGCGATGCCGGGCTGATCGTGCTGGTGTCGTTCATTTCGCCGTTCAGGGCCGAGCGGCGCATGGCGCGCGAGTTGATGGCGCAAGGCGAGTTCGTGGAAGTGTTTGTCGACACCCCGTTCGAGGAATGCGCCAGGCGCGACACCAAGGGCCTGTATGCGCGCGCCTTGAACGGCGAGATCAAGAATTTCACCGGCGTGGATTCACCCTATGAATCACCGGAAAATCCTGAAATCCATCTCAAGACACTTGGGCGTTCGCCCGAAGAGATGGTAGAAGCGTTGGAACAATGGCTGATCGAGCGCGACAGTGCCGAGGATCAATATGACGGCGGCGGCATCTGAAGACACCCGGATGCTGGATGTGTTCGAGCGCCTTGCCTTGGCGGCAGGGCGCGAGGTGATGCGTATTTTCCATGCCGGTTGCGCGGTCGACCATAAGGCCGACAGTTCGCCTGTTACCGAGGCCGACAAGGCCAGCGAGGCGATCATTCTGGCTGGCCTGCGCGCCGCGTTCCCCGACATTCCCTGCGTTGCCGAGGAAGAAGCCTGCGCCGGCATCGTGCCGCCCGATCTGGACGGTATGTTCTTTCTGGTCGATCCGCTCGACGGCACGAAGGAATTCATAAACCGCCGTACCGATTTCACCGTCAACATCGCGCTTATCCGGCGCGGCGCGCCTGAAATCGGCGTGGTTTTCGCGCCATGCAGCGGCCGCTTCTTTTCCGGCCTGCCGGGCAGGGCCGAGGCCCTCGACCTTGGCGAGGACAATGAAATCCGCGCCCGCCATCCGATAAGCGCCAGGGTCGGCGCGCAACCGCTGGCCATCGTCGCCAGCCGTTCGCACAACACGCCGGAAACGGAAGCCTATATCCGCTCGCTGGGCGCTGCCGAGATTGTCTCGGTCGGCTCGTCGTTGAAGTTCTGCCTGCTGGCCAGCGCCGAGGCGGACGTCTATCCGCGCTTCGGCCGCACCATGGAGTGGGATACGGCGGCGGGCGATGCGGTGCTGCGCGCCGCCGGCGGCATGACGCGGACGCTGGACGGAAACCCGCTCGTCTACGGCAAGCGCAACCAGCCGCATGACGAGGATTTCGCCAATCCCCACTTCATCGCCAGCGGCAGGGTGCAGCAGCCCTGAAGCTGGTTACTCTTGCGCCTGCGCCGAGTTCGAGCCGATATAATTGCGGATCGTCTCGATGATCTGGTCCTGGTCGGCTTCGCTGAGATAGGGATGCATCGGCAGGCACAGTATGCGGTTGGGCAGCGCTTCCGAAACGGCAAGGCCGGTCGGTGTTTTCGGGTAGCTGTTGTAGGCCACCTGCGAATGCAGCGGCTTCACATAATAGATGACCGAGGGGATACCCTTTTCGGTCAGATGCGCCCGCAAGCCGTCGCGCTTCGGCGTCTCGATGGCGTATTGCGCCCAGGCCGAGCGCCCGCCGGCTGGATTGTTCGCCGCCGTGACGATGTCGCCGAGGCCGTCCGCATAGCGCTGCGCCACATTGCGGCGGGCTTCCATTTCGTCTTCGAGAATGGCCAGCTTTTCGATCAGGATCGCCGCCTGCATCGTGTCGAGGCGCGAATTGATGCCGACATGGATGTTGTCATACTGCGTCTCGCCCTTGCCGTGGAAGGCGAAGGAGCGCAGCCTGTCGGCCAGCGCGTCGTCATTGGTGAACATCGCGCCGCCATCGCCGTAACAGCCAAGCGGCTTTGCCGGGTAGAAGCTGGTGCCTGCGACGTGCCCGAAAGCCCCGCACATCTTGCCGTCGACGGAGCCGCCGATCGATTGCGCCGCATCCTCGATGACCAGCAGGTTCTCGCGCGTGGCGATGGCCATGAGGGCGTCGTAGTCGGCGCAAAGCCCGAACAGATCGACCGGAATAATCGCCTTCAGCTTCAGCCGGCCTTCGCTCTTGATCATCGAAATCGCCGCTTCGAGGCTGGCGATGTCGATATTGTAGGTCTTTGGATCGACATCGACGAAAACCGGCTCCGCCTTGGTCAGCGCCACCACTTCCGCCGTGGCGGCAAAGGTGAAGCTCGGCACGAACACCGCGTCGCCGGGGCCGATGCCCGACGCCATCAGCGGCAGCAAAAGCGCGTCGGTGCCGTTGGCGCAGGCGATCACATGCTTGGTGCCGATATAGGCGGCCATCTTGGCCTCGAACTCGGCCACCTGCGGTCCCAGAATATAGCGCCCTTCATCGACGACGCGGTCGATGGCCGCCTTCAGGCGATCACGGATACGTTCGCGCTGTGCGCCAAGGTCGATGAATTGCATGTCTGTTCTCTAAGAATGTTTGCCCGTTAACGGGCGCTGGTATCAGAATTGCGCGGATCGAGAAAGCATTCGGCGGTGTGGCGTGGTTGCGCAGCCACCCCGTTGCGTTACTTGGTCCAGCCGGGCCACGCACCTCAATAGGGTGAAAATCCGGGGTTTGCCAAGGCAGGCTTATCGCCGCGATCTATCGAGGGCGTTTGCGCGCAACACAAAGTGATTGCGGCGGCGTCAGGAAATCTCGCTGCGCCATGGCGGATTGGCGCCCGCGCGCGACACGGTTACCGCAGCCGCCTTCGCGCCGAGCGACAGCGCCTTGGCGATGGCTTCTTCGGACAGGTCGGCAAGGGCCGGTTTCGACAGCACGCCCTGCTCGTGCAGCGAGGCGAGGATACCGGCATTGAACGTATCGCCGGCGCCCACCGTATCGACCACCTCGACCTTGTCGGGGCGGATGGCGACGCGGTGGTTTTTCGTGTAGCCGATGGCGCCGTCGCCGCCGCAGGTAATCAGGATCAGCTTCGGTCCGCGTTCAAGCCAGCGCGCTACGATTTCCTCACGTGATCCCGTTTCGCCGAACCAGTCGAGATCCTCGTCGGACAGCTTGACGATATCGGCCATTCCAACCATGCGACGGATGCGCCCGGCATGGCCGGCCCGGTCGGGAATGAAGCCCGGCCGGATGTTGGGGTCGAGCATGATGACGCGATGCGCGTGCTCCCGCGCCATGAGCGCCTCATAGGTGGAGCCACACGGTTCAGGGATCAGGCTGATGGCGCCGAACAAAAGCGCGTCGACGTCCGCGCCAAGGTCGGGCAGGTCGGACTGCGACAGCATCCGCCCGGCGGTGCCTTCGTCGTAGAAGACATAGCTCGCCTGGCCGTCGTTGAGCTGCACGAAAGCCATGGTGGTTGGCCTTGGCGAGAAATGGGCATAGCGCGCGCCGGCCTTGCTTTCGGCCAGCACCCGCGTCAGCTGCCGTCCAAACAGGTCGGTGGATAGCCCGGAGAAGAACTCCACCGGCGCGCCGAGCCGCCCGAGCGCGATTGCGGTGTTGAAAAGCGCGCCGCCTGCATAGGGCGCGAATGCCGGCTCCCCGGCGGGCGTCTGGCGCGGCAGCATGTCGATGAGCGCCTCGCCGCAGCAAAGGATCATGATTATCGGTCTCCGGCAGGATAAATGACGCCCTTGCGGACGATGATATTGGCGTAGAGGCGCGCTTCGCTGGTGGCGACCACGGCATGCGCGGCCTTCACCCTGGCGTAGAAATCAGGGCCGGAAAGAGCCGTCACCGGGCGGCCCGGCGCATGTGTGGCGCATATCGCCTCCATTTCCCGGTGCACGGGATCGGCCAGCGCGGGGTCGCCCTTGACCGAGGCGCGGAAGATGGCGGCCGGCACCATGTCGTCCACCGGCAGCACGGTCAAAATGGCGTCCAGAACCTGAATTACACCATGGCCGTCTGCACGCAGCAGGCGGCGCGCGTCGGTAAGCGCCGGGTAATTTCCATCGACGATGGCGATCTCGTCGCCATGGCCCATGGCGCGAAGCGCGGCCAGCAGGTCGGGGCCGAGCAGGGCCGGGATGCCGATCAGCATGGCTACAAGCTCCGCGAAGGGGTGGTCGGGCCGACGAGGAAGCGTTCGGAAAGCGGCAGGCTCGCACCGCCCATGGCGCGGGCATGGATGCCGATGGTGCCTTCGCGGATTGCCGGAAAGTTCAGGCCCTCGCCGTCGATCCTGCCGATTGCGGCCTCGACGGCCGCCACCAACTGACGCCGTGTCGACAGGGGCATCCAGCCATCGATTACGGCTGCCTCGAAATCGATGACCGAAGCGGCGGCGGCGATCGCGTAAGCCAGCGCCTCGGCCGCGCTGGCGATCCAGGCTGGCAGGGCCGGCCCGATGTCGCCCCAGTCTTCTGGCGATTCCCACAAGCGCCCCGCATCGCGCCCTTGCGCGACGAGCGCTTTTTCCAGCATCGCGATGGAGGCGATGTCGATCAGCTGGGCCGGCCTGTCGTCGGGGCCGGATGCGGGCCGGGGCACCGGCATCGAACCCAATGCGCCGGCATTGCCCGTTGGCCCGCCATAAAGACGCCCATCCAGGACGATGCCGCCGCCGGCAAACGCGCCGATGTAGAAATAGACGAAGTTGCGCAGCCCGCCCGCTTGCCCGAACACCAGTTCGGCCCCGCAAGCGGCGGTGGCGTCGTTCTGGAGGAAAACCGGGAAGGGGCACAGCGACTGGATTTCGCTGCGAATGTCGGCTTGCCGCCATTCTTCCCGCACCGCTTCGGGCGCGCCGATGGCATCGGCCCAGTTCCACAATTCGTAGGGCATGGCGATGCCGAGACCGGCAATGCGCTGGTCCTGCGCGGGGTCAAGCCCGTCGCGCATTTCCTTCAGCGAGTCCGCCGCGAAGGCCAGGGCCTCGCCGGTCGTCGGATAGCGATAGGCGCGCTGCGTGCGGGCCAGCACATTGCCCAGGAAATCGATCAGCACCATTTCGGCGCTGCGGCGGCCGATCTTCAGGCCGAAGAAATACGCGCCCTGCGGGTTGAGCGCCATCGGTATGGATGGTTGGCCGATCTTGCCGCGCAACGGCGGTTGCCGCACAAGCAGCCCGTCATCCTCCAGCTGGCGCATGATGACCGACACCGTCTGCGCCGACAGGCCGGTCATGCGGGCGATGTCGGACTTCGCCAGGCTTCCGCTCTGGCGCACCAGCGAAAGCACCAGCCGCTCATTGTGGTCGCGCATGCCGCTCTGGTTTGTTCCCCGGTGGAAGCGGCTGTTGCCGAACTCGGGCGAACCGTTCCTGTCGGCTACGGTTTGCACCCCGTTCCTCCTGAATATGCTCTTGACGCAATCGATTCAGAATGGGTCGGCGGCACGAATGTGTCAATGATAAATAAGAGTGATTTAATTATTGACTCGCACAAGTCGCGGGTGTCTTGTGACGAAGCGGGCGGGCAAGTTTGAGCACCGCACGATGGCCCGGTATGGTCCGGGATGGTTTGCTTTCTGGGAGGATTTACCGATGAAGAAATCTGTTCTGCGCGCGGCCTTGCTGGGCGCGTCGGCGCTGGGTCTTGCGGCGATGGCCGCTCCGGCTTCCGCCGCCGATGCCTCTGCCTGCCTGATTACCAAGACCGACACCAACCCGTTTTTCGTCAAGATGAAGGAAGGTGCGACGGCCAAGGCCAAGGAAATCGGCGTCAATCTGAAAACCTATGCCGGCAAGATCGACGGCGACAGCGAAAGCCAGGTGGCAGCCATTGAAAGCTGCATCGCCGATGGCGCCAAGGGCATCCTGATCACCGCGTCCGACACGGCCGGCATCGTTCCCGCCGTCAAGAAGGCGCGCGACGCCGGTATCCTCGTCATCGCGCTCGACACGCCGCTCGATCCCGCCGACGCCGCCGACGCCACCTTCGCCACCGACAATCTGCTCGCCGGCGAACTGATCGGCAAATGGGCCGCCGCAACCCTTGGCGACAAGGCCAAGGACGCCAAGATCGCCTTCCTCGACCTGACGCCTTCCCAGCCCACCGTCGACGTTCTGCGCGACCAGGGCTTCATGAAGGGCTTCGGCATCGACACCAAGGACATCAACAAGATCGGTGACGAGGACGATGCCCGCATCGTCGGCCACGATATCACCAACGGCAACGAGGAAGGCGGCCGCAAGGCCATGGAAAACCTCCTCCAGAAAGACCCGTCCATCAACGTCGTCCACACCATCAACGAGCCGGCCGCGGCAGGCGCCTATCAGGCGCTCAAGGCTGTCGGTGTGGAGAAGAACGTCCTGATCGTATCGATCGACGGCGGTTGCCCGGGCGTTAAGAACGTCGAGGCCGGGGTGATCGGCGCCACCTCGCAGCAGTACCCGCTGATGATGGCAGCCCTCGGCATCGAGGCGATCAAGAAGTTCGCCGACAGCGGCGAAAAGCCGAAGCCGACCGACGGCAAGAGCTTCTTCGACACGGGCGTTGCGCTGGTCACGGCCAAGCCGGCCGCCGGCATCGACTCCATCGACGTCAAGACCGGCCTGGAGAAATGCTGGGGTTGATATAGGCGTCCATCGGTCGGACTATCGTCATGACGGCGAAGGGTGGCATCGACCGCCCTTCGCTCGACCGGGCGGGCAGTCCTGACGGGCAGCCCTAAAAGGAGGATTCCATGAGCGAAGCTTCGGCGGAAGCCCGGCAGCAGGATTTTGAGAAAGCGCTTTCCGGCAGCGAGGGCGCGGTGGCGAATTTCGACGCCGGCAGGCGTCCCGCCCTGGAGAAGATGCAGCATTTCCTGCATGCAAGTCCGGCTGCCGTTCCCCTTATCGTCCTTGTCTTTTCGCTCGTGGCTTTCGCCGCAATCATCGGCGGCAAGTTCTTCTCGGCTTTTTCGCTGACGCTTATCCTGCAACAGGTGGCGGTTGTCGGCATCATCGGCGCCGCCCAGACCCTCGTCATCCTGACTGCCGGCATCGACCTGTCGGTCGGCGCCATCATGGTGCTGTCCTCGGTGGTGATGGGGCAGTTCACCTTCCGCTACGGTCTTCCCGTGCCGGTCGCCGTGCTGTGCGGCTTCGGCGTCGGCGCGCTGTGCGGATGGCTGAACGGCTTTCTCGTCGCGCGCATGAAGCTGCCGCCATTCATCGTCACGCTCGGCACCTGGCAGATCGTTTTGGCGACCAACTTTCTCTATTCGGCAAACGAGACGATCCGGGCGCAGGATATCGAGACCAACGCGCCGCTTCTCCAGTTTTTCGGCCAGAACATCCGGCTGGGCAACGCGGTTTTCACCTATGGCGTCATCATCATGGTGCTGTTGGTCATGTTGCTCTGGTATGTGCTCAATCACACCGCCTGGGGCCGGCATGTCTATGCCGTGGGCGACGACCCGGTCGCCGCCGAACTTTCGGGCGTCAACGTCACCCGCGTCCTCATTTCCGTCTATGTCATCGCCGGGTTGATCTGCGCGCTGGCCGGCTGGGCGTTGATTGGCCGCATCGGCTCGGTGTCGCCCACGTCCGGTCAGTTCTCCAACATCGAATCGATCACCGCCGTGGTGATCGGCGGCGTCTCGCTGTTTGGCGGGCGCGGCTCGATCCTCGGCATGCTGTTCGGCGCGCTGATCGTCGGCGTCTTTTCACTGGCGCTGCGCTTGATCGGCACCGATCCGCAATGGACTTACCTGTTGATCGGAACGCTCATCATCGTCGCGGTCGCCGTCGACCAATGGATCAGAAAGGTAGCCGGGTGATGGAGCCTCTTCTTCAAGCGCGCGGTCTGGTGAAGCGCTATGGCCGCGTCACGGCGCTCGACCACGCCGATTTTGACCTCTATCCGGGCGAAATCCTTGCCGTCATCGGTGACAATGGCGCCGGCAAATCATCGCTGATCAAGGCGATTTCCGGCGCGGTCATTCCCGACGAGGGCGAAATCCGCCTCGACGGGAAGGTGATTTCCTTCAAGTCTCCGATGGAAGCGCGCAAGGCCGGCATCGAAACGGTCTACCAGAACCTGGCTTTGTCGCCGGCACTGTCGATTGCCGACAACATGTTCCTGGGCAGGGAAATCCGCAAGCCGGGCTTCATGGGCCAATGGCTGCGGATGCTGGACCGCCCGGCCATGGAAAAACAGGCGCGCGACAAGCTTTCCGAGCTTGGATTGATGACGATCCAGAACATCAGCCAGACGGTGGAAACGCTGTCCGGCGGCCAGCGGCAGGGCGTTGCCGTGGCCCGCGCCGCAGCATTCGGCTCCAAGGTCATCATCCTGGACGAACCGACGGCGGCGCTTGGCGTCAAGGAAAGCCGCCGCGTTCTGGAACTGATCCTCGACGTCAAGAAACGCGGCCTGCCGATCGTGCTGATCTCGCACAACATGCCGCATGTTTTCGAGGTGGCCGACCGCATCCATATCCACCGGCTCGGGCGTCGTCTGACCGTCATCGATCCCAAGGCATATACCATGTCGGACGCGGTGGCTTTCATGACCGGCGCAAAGGCGTCTCCCGACGCGCTGGTCGCTGCCTGATCCGCCGCGATCCATATGCCGGCCATGGTTATGTGCCGGCATATGTCGGCTTGTTTCGGGAAACGTTTCTTTGCTGATCAATTTAAATCGATTGAAGAAATGGCCGGGCCAGCTAGCCTGAGGCCGGGATGACGGATAGATCAAAGGTTCGCCGCCGCTCGGGCGACGAACCTTTAAAAAAAGCGGAACGAACGCGTGGAAAGCTCCGAAATGCTCAAACCCGGCCTCACCAATTCCGACCCGAAGACGCTGGCGGGCGAAGTGCTCAAGGCGCTCAAATATCGGGTCGGCAAGGACACCACCGTCGCCACCCCGCATGACTGGCTGACCGCATCCATCGTGGTTGTGCGCGACCGCATCGTCGATCACTGGATCGAGGCGACCAAGGAAGCTTACGATCATCACAAGAAGCGGGTTTATTATCTGTCGCTCGAATTCCTCATCGGGCGGCTGATGCGCGATGCCTTCTCCAATCTCGGCCTGATGGAGGATATGCGCGCCGCGCTGTCGTCGCTGAATGTCGATCTCGACGTGATCGCGGCGCTGGAACCGGACGCCGCCCTTGGCAATGGCGGTCTGGGCCGGCTCGCCGCCTGCTTCATGGAATCCATGGCCAGTGTCGACATTCCGGCTCACGGCTATGGCATCCGCTATGCCAACGGCATGTTCCGGCAGGAAATCCAGGATGGCTGGCAGGTCGAATTGCCGGAAACCTGGCTCGACCATGGCGACCCGTGGGAATTC
>DASYCS010000243.1:0-1892 GCA_036500025.1 Mesorhizobium sp.
CTTGGCCACATAGGGTCCGATCTTGAAGTCGGCTTGCCCGCGCCGGACCGGCCCCGTGCCGACCTCGTTTCGGGTTATTATACAAGGTGATATGGGGGCAGCCTGCGCTGTGCAAGCGAAAAGTCGGTCGCTCCGCGAGCACGCCGGGGCCAGAGACCGGCGCCCGCGCCGCGAACCGGGGGCAGGAACGCGAACCATCGACGGATCGCCGCCCGCGTCCGCGCCGCTCATGCGGCCGCGTGTTTTTGTTCCTCGGCCAGTTCCGGCAAGGGATCGAGGGCCGAAGGCGCCAGTTCGACGCTATCGTCGATCCGCTGCCTGCCTCCCTCGACATAGGCGGCGACATCGGCGCAGCGCCGCAGCGTGCGCCAATAGACGTCTTCCATCAATATATGCGCGAACTCGCCGTTGCGGCCGATGCTGTAGAGGCCGTCCACGCCTGTCGAGGCGGCGAACTGGCGGCGAATATCTTCATATTCCTGAAGATAGACCGGGTAGGAAACCGGCGTTCGCACGACGCCGCCAGCCCGAATGAAGCTGCTTCCCGCTTTCGGGAAAATATCGCTTATCCCGGCCAGGCACAGCTTTGCCAAATCCTCGTCGCTCATCGTCCAATGGGCGTCGCTCATCTCGCAGCCAATGTCGAAAGTGATCAGCGTTTTGCCTTCCGGAGCAAGCCAGGGCATCGAGATCGGCGTTTCGGTCATCCGGAAGAAGCATTTCGAACGGTCGGGCACCCAAAGCATCGTATCCGGCAGGATGCCGCGCCCCTCGAAATGCAGGTTGACGAAGATCATCGGCCGGTAACGAAACTTGGCCATGCGGTCGAGCGCGCTGGTGCCTTTGACGATCCTGGGCAGGATATTGACCGGCGCGGTACTGATCACGGCGGAAACCGGCACCTCCCGGCCATCGACGCGAACGGCTTCCACCCTGTCGCCATCGGTCAGGATGCCTTCCACGGGCGATTCCAGCCGGATGAAATCGGCCGCCTGTTTGGCCATCGGCTCCAAAAGCTTGGAAATGCCGCCTTCGGGATAGACATGGTAGACGTCGCTGCTTTCAGGCATTTCGTGGGAATAGCCGTTGCAAACCGCCCTGCGGGTGATCTTAGCGGCGGCGCCGAGATAGAGAGCCTTGAGGATGCGCGGCCCGAACTTGTGCCCGACGGTAAGGGCGAGATCGTCCACATCCGCCCCGGACCAGGCTTCGGTCAACGGTATCGCCACCTCGCGGGCCAGCGCCTCGCCATATTTGCGCCGGAACCAGTCGCCGGCCGTCCGCATCGGCGGCCTTTCGCCGAAGCGCTCCCGCAAGGCGCCGGCGGCGAAGCGCGGCACGGACATCAGCCCGAACGGATAGCCGTAGGAGCGGCCATCGACGTGAACGGCCTCGCCATAATGCTTCACCGTGCGGCAGATATTTCGCGCGCCCAGCAGCGAAGCCAGCCGGTTGCTGACGAAATGAGCGCCGAAATCATAGGCAAAGCCGTCCTTGTCCTTGAACGAGGAGGCAAGGCCGCCAATTCCTTTTCCGGCTTCGAAGACGATGACGGGCAGGCCGCGCCGTTTCAATTCAGTTGCGGCAGTCAAACCGGCAATGCCCGCACCCACAACAGCGATTGGTTTCAAGATAGTCCCACCCGAAGAATTCAGGGAATGACTACAGCAAGGGATTGAACATCATCCAAACCCGGACAATCGAATTGTATCTATTTCGCCGCAAAGCCGATCCGGCACGCGCCACCGGCAGCTTTCCGCCGCCCAAAACGCGAAAAACCGCGGCATTCGGGCGGCTGAAGCATGGACCTCACGGTGCATCTTGCCTATGAGTTCAAGCTGGTTCTCGGAAGGCAGATATTTTGCAAATTGTCATTCTTGCAGGTGGCTTGG
>DASYCS010000244.1:0-11223 GCA_036500025.1 Mesorhizobium sp.
CCCGAGCGACAGGTGGATGAAGCCGGGAATTTCGCTGTCGGCGAAGAGTTTCGACAGGGTCGTCTCCGTCGCCCGGATCAGCAGCATGGTGCGATGAAGGTCGAGCAGCCGCGAATTGCCCGCGATGCCATGCGCCGGGGCCGGCCGCGACATGTGGCGACGCCCTGCTGCGGCGAGGGCAGGCCGCCATAGGTCGCCCAGGTGGAGCCGGCCAGCCAGCCGCAATCGACCGGCAGGTCGATGCCGGAAATGGCGGAGGCGGCGGGCGAAAGCAGGAAGGCAACGGCCTGTCCGATCTCGGAAGGCTGTACCAGCCGCCCCAGCGGCGCGTTGCCGACAAGGCGCGAAACGTCGCGCCGCCCGGCGTCGATCTCCGTTTGCAGGCCGGGCGTCGCCGTATAGCCGGGCGAAACCGAATTGACCCGCACGCCGTCGCGGCCCCAAGCGGAAGCCAGGCAGGCGGTCATGGAGATGACCGCCGCCTTGGCCGGGGCATAGGAATGCAGCGGCATGGAGCGCGACCCGGCGACGGAGGCGATGTTGACGATGGCCCCGCCCGTGCCGCGCGCCGCCATGCGGCGGCCGAAGGCAAGGCACGTAACATAGGTGCCGCGCTGGTCGATATGGACGATGCGGTCCCACAGGCCAAGGTCGAGTTCTTCCGGCGGCAGCGGCGGCTGGATGACGCCGGCGCTGGTGACCAGCCCGGCGACCGCGCCGAAGCGCGCCTCGATGGCCTGCGCCGCCGCATCGACGCCGGCCGCGTCGCCCACGTCGATGGCGACGAAATCACCGCCGACATCGCTGGCCACCTGCTTGCCGGCGGCCTCGCTGACATCGGCGACGACGACATGGAGGCCGGCATCCGCGATGACCTTGCAGCAGGCGGCGCCGATGCCGCTGGCCCCGCCGGTGACCACGACCACCGGGCGGCTCATGGTCGGATATCCACGGTGGCGTAGTGCTGGCCATTCACGCCGGAACGGCGCTGGAAAGCGCTGGCGAAACAGGGCGCAGGCGGTGCTGTCCAAAACAGGCGCATAAGGTCCTCCCGACCACAAATATTGACTGTTGAACCGATAGTCAAAAATTTGCTTGTTTCTGTCAAGCCGCATTTTGACGATAGCCGCGCGGCCGGCAGGCGATAGGATGAGGTGCTTTTCCCGATAAAACCCTTGGATGCGGCATTTGTGGCAAGGGATGGGATTTTTCTGCCGCTGTCAGACGACGGCCGCCCCGGCACGATATTTCGGCAAAATGTTGATTTTTGAATCGCCAGTCAATTTTCATTGACACATTGCCGCCGGTTGATATTGTTTTGGCAAGCAGCGGCCGCTTGGGAGGAGCGTCCTATGAACTCTTATCCATTCATGGTCGCAATTCCAGCCCCGTTGCCGATCCCGCAAGGGATTGGCCGTGTCCTGCCGCCGCGCTCCGTCGTGGTGCAGCCGGCGAATATGGCGGGCAGGGGTCGGTTTTGCGTGCCTGCCCGCCACCGTTCGTTTGCCGGACAGGCGGCGATTTCCGGCGGACGCCGGCGCCAGGGCGTGGCGCGCGGCAGGGCGCCAGAACGTTTCCTTATACCGGCCAAGCAAACACAGTCTTTGATCTGGACACTGTTCTTGGAGAGACTTTTTCCCGGTGGATTGCCGGCATGCCGCGCGCATGCAGGGCGGTTCCGGGGAGAATGGGTAGGAGCCATGCCGATGAGACCGGCCTTTACCGGCGGGCCGCCGATGGCGGCGTCTGGTTCCACCCCGACACATTCGGCGATCCGAACCGGAATCGGTGGGGCGGACGGGCCATTTCTTTGGTGCGACAGGGCAGGCAGGCGATGAGTGCGAGCGAACTCAAGGGCGATGGGGCGGAGGCTGCGGGCAAGGCCGGGGACGATCGTTCCGCGTCCTTCCTGAAGGGCTTCGCCTTCGACCAGCAGATGATCGTGCTTTTGCTGTTTGCGGTCATTTTCGCGGCTTTCAGCATTTTCCTGTCCGGCTTTTTCACGGTGGGCAATCTTTTGACGCTGATGCGCACCGTCTCGGTGCTCGGCATCCTTGGCCTCGGCATGGCGGTGGTGGTGATCGGGCGCGGCATCGACCTGTCGATGATCGCCTCGCTGGCGGTGCCGTCCGCCGTGGTGCTCATGCTTGCCTCGAAGGACTACGGCATCGCCGGTTCGCTGCTTTGCGGCGTGGCGCTGGCGCTGGCCATCGGCGTTTTGAACGGCTTCCTGATCGCCTATGCAGAAATCCCCTCGCTGTTCACCACGTTGGCGGTCGGCATCGGCATCGCCGGCATCGGCCAGAGTGGCCTGTTCGAATATGAAATCGTGCCGTGGCCGACGCAGCTTGCGAGCATCAGCTGGATCGGCCAGGGTTCCCTGTTCGGCGTACCCTATTCGGTGCTGGCCTTCGTCGTGGCGGCCATCGTCGTCGGCATCTTCATGCGCAAGACGCGGCTTGGCGCCTTCATCTACGCCAGCGGCGACAACCCCAACACCGCCCGCATCGCCGGCATATCGGTGCGTCCGATCCTCGTCCTGCAATATATGATCGCCAGCCTGATCGCGATGTTCGCGGGGCTGGTGCTTGCCGCCTCGTCCGCGGGCATGGATACGCGCATCTTCAACCTGACCTGGATCTACGACGTCATCCTGGTCGTGGTGCTGGGCGGCATCGGCCTTTCGGGCGGGCGCGGCGGCGTCCTCAACGTGGTGATCGGCACGCTTTTGATCGGCACGATCGTCAACGGCATGACCATCATGAACGTGTCGTTCGAAATGCAGAATCTCATCAAGGGCATGGTCCTGCTGGCCGCCCTTTCCATCGACAGCATCGTCAACCCCCGCAACGAAGAGACCGCCCAGCAGGGAGACATCTAAGCGCGCCGCAGGGCGCGTTCGCAGCCAACATCAATCAGGAGGAGAACATGATGGGACTGAAGAAAATCGGGCTTGCCATTGCCATGGCCGCCACCGTGCTGACCGGCGCGGCACAGGCGCAAAACAGCATGAACGACCCGGCGCGCCCCGGCTATTACGAAAACCTCAAGGGCAGGCGCGTCGTCTTCGTGCCGGTGTTCATGGGGCTGGACCTCACCGAGGGCTGGTCCAAGATGATGGCGCGCCAGGCTGAGAAGCTGGGCTATAAATACGAGGTCCGCAACTCCAACTTCAACACCGCCGCCGGCGCGCAGACGCTGACCTCGCTGATCACCGAAAAGCCGGATGTCATCGTGGTGCAAAACCCGGACGTGCAGTCCTACGCCAAGCTGCTGGCCAAGGCCGAGAAGGCCGGCATCCACGTCATCCAGCTCAACATGAAGACCAATGTGCTGACCACCGGCTTCGTCGGCGCCGATGTCGAGGAGCTTGGCGAGTTGCAGGCCAAGGAAGTCGTCGCCCATTGCGGCACGGGCACTTCCGGCAAGGTGCTGGTGCTGGCCGGTCCGCCCTCCAGCCCGTTCTCCGCCTACATGCTGAAGGGCTACGAGAACATTCTCAACGCGGCGAAGGACGTCAAGGTCGTCTCGGTCCAGTCGACCGGCGACTATGAATCCGCCAAGGCGAAGTCCATCACCCAGGTGGTGTTGCAGCAGCACCCGGACCTGTGCGGCGTTCTGGGCGTGTGGGACAACGCCGATGTCGGCACCGCTGCCGCCATCAAGGAAGCCGGCAAGAGCGACCAGGTGTTCGTGTCGTCGTCGGGCGGCGGCGGCGAACTGGCCTGCAAGGGCATCCAGGAAGGCATGTGGCAGCACTATGTCAGCTATGACGTGCCCGGACAGGCGCGCGACCTCAATAATCTGATCCTCGCCTCGTTGCAGGACAAGAACCCGGTCGGCACCACCAAGACCATCCTCTACACGCCGCTGGTGATCTACAACAAGGACAACCTCAAGAACCAGTTCTGCTGGACCTTGGACACGATCCGCTAAGCCAGACACCTGAAGGCGAAGGGCGCCAGCCGCCCTTCGCCGCACATGCCCGGAACCGGCCCGCAACCGGCCCGCAACCGCCCCGAACTCGCCTTTCGTCCACGCAAAGCAGACGGCGTTCAATGTCCAATACCCTCACCAAATTACGCTACCGCCTCTGGCCCGACCATGTGCTGGGCGAGCTTCTGCAAAAGCAGTGGATGGAAACGGCCGTGCCGCTGCTGGTGCTGCTGCTGACCATCGCCTTCTTCAGCTCGCGCATCGACAATTTCATTTCGGTGGCCAACCTGTCCGACACGCTGCGGCAGGCCAGCGAACTGGGGTTCGTCGTGCTCGGCATGTCGCTGGTGCTGATCGTCGGCGGCATCGACCTTTCCGTCGCCTCGGTCTTTGCGCTGTGCAACCTGACCGCGCTCTATTGCATCAACGTGCTCGGCCTGCCGACGCCGGCGGCCATCGTGCTGACGCTGCTGCTGGGCGCGGTGCTCGGCGCCGTCAACGGCGTGCTGATCGGCTACATGCGCATGCGCGCCTTCCTCACCACCATGGTGACGTTGATCGTCTACAAGGCGATCCACGATTTGCTGAACTTCAAGCTGGCCGTGGCGATCTCTTCGGTGGTGCCGGACGTGCCCGCCTGGGATTATCTGGGCGGCGGCGATTTTCTTTCGATCCCGATGGTGGTGTGGGTGTTCGCGGCCATCGCCATCGCCAGCCACATCTTCCTCACCCGGCTTCGCCACGGCTGGTATGTCATGGCCATCGGCGGCAACCGCCGCTCGGCCTATAATATCGGCCTGCCGGTCAACCGCGTCGTGGCCATGTCCTATGTGGCGTCCGGCGTGTTCGCCGCCATCTCGGCCATCTTCTATGCCTCGCGCCTGGCCAGCCCCGGCGCGGATACCGGCAAGGGCCTCGAAATCACCGTGCTCACCGCCGCCATTCTGGGCGGCATCCGGCTCGGCGGCGGCAAGGGCTCGGTCACCAAGGCGGTGCTCGGCACGCTCATCATCCTCATCATCTCCAACGGCCTGCTGCGGCTGGCGACGCCGGCCGGCTCCTCGCGCGTCATCCTGGCGACGATCCTGCTGCTGGCCGCCACGCTCGACATCCGCTGGTTCAAGAATCGCCACAAGGCGGTCCAGGAACTCTATGTCAGCCCATCCTATCTGGAATTGCCGCGGTCGCCGCCGACCGGCCCTGCCTCGCCCTTCGCGCTCAACGACAGGCTGCGCAATGTCGAGACCATCGGGCTTGGCGAGGTGGAATCGCCCGAGGACGTCATCCTCGACCGAGACGACAATCTCTATTGCGGTTCCCGCCACGGCGAAATCATCCGCTTCTTCGCCCCCGACTACAAGCGCCGCGAAGTCTATGCCCGCATCGGCGGCCAGCCGCTCGGCATGGCCTTCGACGCCGGCGGCACGCTCTATGTCTGCGTCGGCGGCATGGGCCTCTACCGCGTCAAGCCCGACCGCTCGGTCGAGAAGGTGACCGACGAGACCAACCGTTCGCTGTTTTCGGTGGTGGACGACAGCCGCCTGCGCCTTGCCGACGACCTCGACATCGCGCCTGACGGGCGCATCTACTTCTCCGAGGCGACGATCCGCTACGAGATGCACGAATGGCCGACCGACAGCCTGGAAGGGCGCGGCAACGGCCGCATCATCTGCTACGATCCGCGCACCGACAAGACGCATACGGTGCTGCGCCACCTGATCTTCCCGAACGGCGTCGTGCTGGCCTCGGACGGACAATCCATCATCTTCGCCGAAAGCTGGAACTGCTCGATCAAGCGCCACTGGTTCGCCGGCGAAAAGGAAGGCAAGACCGAAACCGTCATCGCCAGCCTGCCCGGCTACCCGGACAACATCAATGTCGCCTCTGACGGCAATTACTGGCTGGCGCTGATGGGCATGCGCAGCCCCGCCTTCGACCTTGCCATGCGCAAGCCGGCTTTCCGTCGCCGCATGTCGAAGCGGCTGCCGGGCGACGAATGGCTGGCGCCCAACATCAACACCGGTTGCATCGTCAAGTTCAACGAAAAGGGCGAAATCCTCGACGCGTTGTGGGATCTGGGCGGCGAGAACCACCCGATGATCACCTCGATGCGCGAGCACAAGGGCCATCTCTACATAGGCGGCATTTCCAACAACCGCATCGGCAGGGTCAAGCTCGAAGGGGCCGATCCGGAATTCGTATCGAGCGGGCGCTACAATGTTTAATGCCGTTTCGTCTCTGATCTCATCGCTGTTCGACCGCGGTTCGAGCCTTTCGGTACCGATCCTCGACGGCGCGCTGAAGCCCAACAACATGATCGAGAACGCCACGGTGGTTACCGAGCGGGCGGGCATCGAGGACATGGCGCTCGGCCCGGATGGCGTGCTGCATCTTGCCTGCGGCAAGGATGTGCTGAAGCTGTCGGACAAGGGCGAATTCACCGTCGCCGCCAGTTTCGACCGGCCGGTGACCGCGCTTGCCTTCACCGCCGCCGGCGAGATAGCAGTCGGCCTGGGCAATGCGGTGGCCGTCGGCTCCCGCATCATGGACAGCGCCGACGGCAAGCCCTTCGTCGCGGTCAACGCGCTGTCGCCCACCGCCGATGGCGGGCTGCTGATCACGGACGGCTCCACCGCGCGGCCCTATGCGCAATGGAGCCATGACCTTCTGGAGGCGGGCCGGACCGGCCGGCTGCTGCGCTACGACGCGGCCTCCGGGCGCGCCGTAACGCTTGCTTCCGGCCTTGGCTACGCCTTCGGCGCGATGGCCGACGCGCGCGGACGCCTGGTGGTCAGCGAAAGCTGGCGGCACCGGCTTTGCGTGGTCGAGGGCGGGCGCACGCGCGAGGCGGTGCCGGCGCTGCCCGGCTATCCGTCGCGGATGTCGCCGACCGGGGATGGCGGTTTCTGGCTGACCTTGTTTGCCTGCCGCACGCAGCTTGTCGAATTCGTGTTGCAGGAAAGCGACTACCGCCGCGAGATGATGCGCACCATCGACCCGCAATATTGGGTGGCGCCGGCGCTCAGTTCCGGCAACGACTATCTGGAACCGCTGCAAGGCGGCAGCGTCAAGCAGATGGGTATCCTCAAGCCCTGGGCGCCCCCGCGTTCCTATGGCCTGGCGGTGCGCTTCGATGCCGAGTTCAGGCCGCTTTATTCGGTGCATAGCCGCACCGGCGGGCGCAACCACGGCATTGTCGCCGCCGTGCAGCGCGGCGACGACCTGTTCCTGCTTTCGAAGGGCGCCGGCCGCGTGCTGCGGCTTTCGGCTTCGCAAATCCAGTCGGCCTGGGCCAAGGGGACGAACGAATGAGCGCCATCCTCGAACTGCGCCAGCTTACCAAGATCTATGCGCGCGCCGCCGCCGTCGAGAACATCGACTTTTCGCTGGAAAAGGGTGAGGTGCACGCGCTGCTCGGCGAAAACGGCGCCGGCAAGTCGACGCTCACCAAGATGATCGCCGGAGTGGTCGCGCCGACCTCCGGCACCATCCTGCTCGACGGTAAGGAGATTGCGCTGCGCACGCCGTCCGAGGCGCTGTCGTCCGGCATCGCCATGGTGTTCCAGGAAACCAGCCTGGTTCCTTCCATGACAGTGGCGCAAAACCTGTTCCTGGGCAGCGAAAGCTTCTTCAACCGCGTGCGCGGCATCAACATCGCCGCGCAGCAGTTCATGCAGTCGCTGAGCTTCCAGGTCGATCCGACCGTGCAGGTAGGCTCGCTCGGCGCGGCCAAGAAGCAGATGGTGGAGATCGCGCGCGCCATGCTGCTCAAGGCGCGCATCATCGTCTTCGACGAGCCGACCGCCACGCTGACGCCGGAGGAGAAGAGCCACTTCTTCGAACTGGTCAATACACTGAAGGAACGCGGCGTCTCGGTCATCTTCATCTCGCATGCGCTGGAGGAGGCGTTGTCGATTTCCGACCGCATCACGATCCTGCGCGACGGCAAGCTGGTGCTGACCGACAGGACCGCCAATTTCGACCGCGCCCGCATCATCCAGGCCATGGTCGGCCGCACGCTGTCGCAGGAACTCTACGGCACCCGCAAGACCAGCGTTCGCCCCGCCGGACGGCGCGTGCTCAGCGTCAGCAATTTACGCGTCGGCAATGTGGTGAAGAACAATTCGCTGTCGGTCTTCGCCGGCCAGATCACCGGCGTTTTCGGGCTGGTCGGCTCCGGCCGCACCGAGACGTTCAAGGTGGTGGCCGGCGCGATCAAGCGCGACTACGCCAATGGCGGCGAGGTGTTCCTCGAAGGCAAGCGCGTGCGCTACCGCGTGCCGGCGCAGGGCGTGCGCGACGGCGTCGCCTACATCACCGAGGACCGCAAGATCGAAGGCTTCTTCGAGACCATGTCGATCAAGTCCAACATCTTCATCGGCCTGCTCGCCAAGCTGCGCGGCAAGTTCTGGCTGAAGGGCCGCGAGGTGGATACGGTCGGCGACAAATGGGTGAAGTCGCTGCAAGTGCGCGCCGTCAGCAAGGGCGCGCGCGTCATCGAACTGTCGGGCGGCAACCAGCAGAAGGCGGTCATCGCCAAATCGCTGGTGCAGGACCCGGAACTCATCATCTTCGACGAGCCGACGCGCGGCGTCGATGTCGGGGCCATCGCCGAAATCCACCAGATCATCAACCGGCTGGCCGACGAGGGCAAGGCGGTGGTGGTGATCTCGTCCTACCTGCCGGAAGTGATGCTGCTTTCCGACCGCCTGCTGGTTGCCCGGCAGGGCAAGGTGGTGGAGGAGTTCTCGCCTATCGAGGCGACGGAGGAAAAGCTGATGTATGCGGCGGTGCACTGACAGGACCATTCCGCGCCACGGGCTGGCGTCCGGCTTCGTGGCGACAGCCTCCCAAGGCGACAAAAACCCCTGGATCGACGATCCGGGGGTTTTTGTTTCGACCGCTTGCCGGTCAGATGGTGCGGCCGCCATCCACTTCCAGGACGACGCCGGTGATGAAGTCCGCGTCGTCCGATACCAGATAGAGGCAGGCATTGGCGATGTCGCGCGGCGTCGAGAAGCGGCCGAGCGGGATGGTCGCCATGAATTTGGCGCGGTTTTCCGGCGTGTCGGGCGCGCCCATGAACTGTTCGATCAGGCCGGTCGCGCCCATCACCGGGGCAACGCAGTTGACGCGGATATTGTGCGGGGCAAGCTCGACCGCCATGGAGCGCGACAGAAGGTTCACCGCGCCCTTGGTGGAATTGTACCAGGTCAGGCCGGGCCGCGGGCGAATGCCGGCCACCGAGCCGATATTGATGATGACGCCGCCGCCCTGCTTCTGCATCAGCGGCACCGCCGCGCCCGACATGTGGAAGATCGAGCGCACGTTGATGTCATAGACGCGGTCGAACTCTTCCTCGGTGACTTCCAGCATCGGCTTGTTGCGGTGGGTCCAGCCGGCATTGTTGACGACGATGTCGAGCTTGCCACCGAAGGCGACGGCAGCGTCGACCGCTGCCTGGATGTCGGCGGCCTTGGTCACGTCGCCCTTGATGGCGCAGGCGGCGGCGCCGATCGTTTTAGCGGTAGTCTCGGCCCCCTCGCCGTTCAGGTCCATGATGATTACCTTTGCACCCTCGCGCGCGAAGGTCGCCGCGATCTCGACGCCGAAGCCGGATGCGGCTCCCGTCACCAGTGCCGTTTTGCCGTTCAGTCTCATGGTCGTCTCCTTGCTTGCGATGGCCGTCAGTCGTGCTTGACGATGATGGTTTTCATGGTGGTGAAGTCGTGCAGGGCAGCCAGCCCCTTTTCGCGGCCATGGCCGGATTTGCGGATGCCGCCGAAGGGCAGTTCGACGCCGGCGCCCGCGCCATAGGCGTTGATGTAGACCTGGCCGGCGCGCACCTTGCGGGCGACGCGCGTGGCGCGCTTGGCGTCCTGCGTCCACACGCCGGCGATCAGGCCGAAATCCGTGCCGTTGGCCGCGCCGATCGCATCGGCCTCGTCCTCGAAGGGAATGACCGACAGGACCGGGCCGAACACTTCCTCGCGCGCCAGGTCGTTGGCGCGCGGCACCGGCCCGTACAGCTTGGGCGCCACGAAATAACCGTCCTGCGGCACGCCATCCGCGATGCCGCCTTCGGCCAGCAGCGCAATGCCGTCGTCGGCCGCCCTGGCGAAGAAGGCTTCGACGCGCTTCTTCTGGCGCGGGCTGATGAGCGCGCCGAGGTCGAGGTCCATTTCCGGCGTGCCGGCGCGAAGGCCGGCGAAGCGTTCGGCCACCGCCTCGATCACGCGGTCGTAGCCTTTCTTTTCCACCAGCAGGCGCGAGCCGGCCGAACAGGTCTGGCCGGCATTCTGCACGATGGCGTTGACCAGGCTGGGCAGCGCCGCCTCAAGGTCGACGTCGGCGAAGACGATGTGCGGCGATTTTCCGCCCAGTTCCAGCGTGCAGGTAATGTGGTTTTTGGCGGCTTCCGTCTGCACCATCACGCCCACTTCCGGGCTTCCGGTGAAGGACAGGAAGTCGATGCCCGGATGCGAGATCAGGGCAGCGCCCGCTTCCGCGCCAAGGCCCGGCACGATGTTCAGCGCGCCTTCGGGAAAGCCCGCTTCGGCGGCCAGTTCGGCGATGCGCAACGGCGTCAGGCAGGCGTCCTCGGCAGGTTTCAGCACCGTGGCGTTGCCGGTGGCGAGCGCCGGCGCGATGGTGCGCGCAAACATCTGCGCCGGATAGTTCCAGGGGATGATATGGCCGGTCACGCCATGCGCCTCGCGCTCGGTGGCGACGAAATAGCCGTTCATGTAGGGGATCGTCTCGCCGTGGAACTTGTCGGCCGCGCCGCCATAGAACTCGAAATAGCGCGCGCAGGTGAGAATGTCGGCGCGCGCCTGCTTCAGGGGTTTGCTGGTGTCGCGCGCCTCGATGAGCGTCAATTCGTCGGCATTGTCGAGGATCGCCTGCGCGAGTTTCGACAGGAGGCGGCCGCGCTCCGTCGCCGTGAGCCGGCCCCAGGCACCTTCATGGGCCTTGCGCGCGGCCTTCACCGCCGCGTCGATGTCTTCGGCGCCGCCGGCGGCGATCTGCGCGAACACTGCGCCTTCGGCCGGCGCATAGACGTCGATGAGGCGGCCCGACTTCGACGGCTGCCATCGGTTGTCGATGAACACGCCCTTGGCCGACTGCACGGGCGCGGTTGCGATTAGATCGTTCATGTCTCTGCTTCCTCACATTTGCCTGGTCCCGCCCGCCGCGCATGCGGTGGGCGGACGGCTGGCGTCGTCAGAATTCGGCCTTCGCTTCCATATGGATGCGGCCGCCGCTCTCAGTCCAATAATCATGCCC
>DASYCS010000245.1:0-11365 GCA_036500025.1 Mesorhizobium sp.
AAGCCCTGGGCCGCTCTTTAAGCGGCAATTCCGGCGCATGAAGAATGCTGGCAGGCTGGTTCGTGCCCGATATGGGTATTTTCGTCGCTTCCGGCAACGGAAACGCGAGAGAAAACCCGGATCAGGCCTTGTTTCTCTTGGCCAGCACGTCGTCGATGACAGCCATGGCCGCGAGAAACGCGGCTTCTATAGCCATTTCGCTGGTATCAAGCAAGTGCGCGTCTGCCGCCGGCTTCAAGGGCGAGTCGGCGCGGCCCATGTCGCGCTCGTCGCGGCGCACGATATCGGCGAGGATCTCGGCGAAGTTGGCGGTGCCGCCGATGCTCTCGATCTCGGCCAGCCGGCGCTCCGCGCGCACCTCGGCGCTGGCCGTCACATAGAGTTTGATGTCCGCATCGGGACATACGACCGTGCCGATGTCGCGCCCGTCAAGCACCGCGCCGGGTGGCGTCTTGGCAAACTCGCGCTGCTTTTCGACCAGGATGCGCCGCACGGTCGGGAACACCGCGACCTTTGAAGCCGCTTCGCCGACCGCATGCGCCGACAGCACCGCGCGGTCGAGCTTTGCCAGATCGACCTGGCGTGCGGCGGTCTCGGCCGCCGAGACATTGTCGAGCGGCAGGCCAAGCCGCAGAAGCGCATGGGCAACGGCGCGATAGGTGAGCCCGGTATCGAGCAGGTTCAGCCGGTAGTGGTCGGAAAGCCGCCGCGCCAGCGTGCCCTTGCCGGCGCCGGCAGGGCCATCTATGGCGATGGTCAGGCTCATGCCCCCAACGCCTTCATGAGCGCAATACCGGCCGGGTCAGGCAGGTCGGCCCGCCCTCGCAGGCCACGCACAGCGCATCCGCCTCGAAGGTCGAGACGGTGCATCCGGCCGCCTCCATCGCCGCCTTGGTCTTGGGAAATCCGGCGATGGCGATCACCTGCCGCTGGTCCGTCGGCAGGACGTTGAGGCTGAGGCCGTTCGATACGCGGAATTCCTCGGCATCGCCCTCGACCAGCCGAATGCCCTTCGCCTTCAGCATCTGATAAAAGGGCGCCGGCAAAAGCGGGGAATAGACCAGCGCCAGATCGTCGGCCAGCGGGCTGATCACCGACATCAGGTGAAGGCAGGCCTCTTCGCCCTGCCACAGCGGCAGGTCGAAGCCGTAAACGGAAATGCCCTTTGGCGAAAGCAGGTTGGAAAGCTGCTGGATGCCTTCCTGATTGGTGCGCACGCCGCGCCCGACGATAAGCGTCTGCTTGTCCAGCCACACGGTATCGCCGCCCTCCACCTGGCCCGGCGCTTCGATGCGGCCGAGAATGGGGATGCCCATGCGCGTATAGGCGGCTTCATGCAGGCCGGGTTCCGGCAGCCGCAGCGCCTTGCCCATCGACAGGATGATGGCGCCATGGTCGGTCATCAGCGACGGGTCGAAGGTAAAGACGGAATCGGCAAGGCCGTCATCTTCGTCCGTCAGCCATTCCACCTTAGCCCCGGCATCCGACACCAGCTTGACCAATTCCTGATGCTGGGCCGCCGCCTTTTGCGGATCGAACCCCGGACCATAATGCCATTGCGCGGCATTGGCGCGGCGCATGGCGCTGGCCGCCGATCGCATCATGACCCGTTTTAAGGGGGCTGCCATCGACTGCGATCCGTAAGACTTTTCCACCGCGTTCTCCCTGAAAGTTTCTGGCTCAAGCATTCCTTGGCTCAATAACCATTGCAGCAGGCCACGATCAATGGTCCAAATACAGTGGTTGACGCATACAAGCGGAACGGTCCATCTTGGAAAGAAAACACCGGCCAGGGGTGGTCGCCAGAGTTGTCCAGGGGTGGTCAAAGGGTGGTAATGGGTAAAAGATTCCAGGCGTCGGCGGTTTGTCCCCTTTCAGGGACCGGGCTACGGTGATTGCGCCTGGCGCGATGCCGGCCGACAAGCACGGTGCGCAGAAGGATGCGCCCGAAGCCATTCATATTGAAAACCTGCACAAGAAATTCGGTGAATTGCATGTGCTGAAGGGTGTTTCGCTGTCGGCGCGCGACGGCGAGGTTATCGCCATCATCGGCGGTTCCGGTTCCGGCAAGTCGACCTTGCTGCGCTGCATCAACTGCCTGGAAAACCCGACCAGCGGCATCGTTCGCGTCAATGGCGAAGAAATCCGCATGAAGGCGGACAGCCACGGCAACACCCAGCCGGCCGACCGCAGGCAGATCGAACGCATACGCTCCAAGCTCGGCATGGTCTTCCAGAGCTTCAACCTGTGGAGCCACATGACGCTGATCGAGAACGTCATCGAGGTTCCGGTCCATGTTCTGGGCGTCAAGCGCGACGAAGCCATTGCGCAGGCGGAAAAACTGCTCGACCGCGTCGGCCTGGCCGAAAAGCGCGATGTCTATCCCGCCTATCTTTCCGGCGGCCAGCAGCAGCGCGCGGCCATCGCGCGCGCGCTCGCCATCCAGCCGCGCGTCATGCTTTTCGACGAACCGACATCGGCGCTCGATCCCGAACTGGTCGGCGAGGTGCTGAAGGTCATCGGCGATCTTGCCCGCGAAGGCCGCACCATGGTTCTGGTCACGCATGAGATGAAGTTTGCCCGCGAGGTCGCGACGCATGTCGTCTATCTCTATAACGGGCTTGTCGAGGAGGAGGGTCCGCCGGAGGCGATCTTCGGCGCGCCGAAATCGGAACGGCTGAAGCAGTTTATTCGAAATATCGGATAGGCCGGGACTAAATGAATGGGCCTGTACTAAACGAATGGGAACGTCACAAATGGGAGGAATAACGATGAAGAATTTTCTGAAAACAACGGCGGTCGCCGCCGTATTTGCGCTGGCTGGGGCGTTTTCTGCCAGCGCCGAGCAGACCAAGGTCGGCTTTTCGCCGGAGGCCTATCCGCCCTTCTATGCGCAGGATTCGTCCGGCAACTGGACCGGCTGGGAGGTCGACATCACCATGGCGATCTGCGCGGAAGCCAAGCTCGATTGCGTGCTGACGCCGATCCCGTGGGATGGCCTGATCCCGGCGCTGAAGACCAAGAAGATCGATACGATCATGAATTCGCTGTCGATCACCGCCGAGCGCAAGAAGGAGATCGACTTCTCCGACAAGTACTACAACACGCCGACCGTCATCGTCGGCCCGAAATCCGAGAAGTTCGACGCCACGCCGGAAGGGCTGAAGGGCAAGATTCTAGGCGTGCAGGTTTCCACCGTGCATGCCGCTTACGCCAAGAAGCATTTTGCCGACAGCGCCTCGGAGATCAAGGAATACCAGACGCAGGACGAAGCCAACCAGGACCTGGTCGCGGGCCGCATCGACGCCACGCAGGCTGACGGCATCGCGCTCGACGCCTTCCTGAAGTCCGATCAGGGCAAGGAATGCTGCGAGGTAAAAGGCACGGTTGCGCCCGACCTCGAAGTGCTCGGCCCCGGCGTCGGAGCGGGAGTGCGCAAGGGTGACACCGAACTGGCCGGCAAGATCAACGCCGCCATCAAGGCGATCCGCGCCAACGGCAAATACGACGAAATCGGCAAGAAATATTTCGATTTCGATATCTATGGCGACGAAACCCCCGCCAACTGATCTCATTCGAACACGGCCGGCCGCCTTGCTTTTCCGGCAGGGCGGCTGGCTGCTCGATCCCGGAGCGGCTTAATTCGGCAGGAGGCCGCTTCGTTGATTAATTCGCATTCGATCTACAAAAGCCTCACCGCGTTTTTTTGATCCGGTGCCATACCGCGAGGAATTGACCTGTACGATGTTCTTGCCGCTGCCTTCGCAAGCAGCACGCTGGCGCTTCTGTCGCTGTCGCCGCCCGGATGGGGCGCGAACCTTCTGGTCGGCCTCCTCAAGTCGATCGAGATCGCGCTGGGCGCATTCGGCCTTGGCCTGCTCATCGGCATTTGCGGCGCCTATGGCAAGCTTTATGGCGGTCCCGTGGTCCGTGACCTGTTCGAGGTCTACACGACCGTGGTTCGCGCCGTACCCGAACTGGTCCTGATCCTGCTGCTCTATTATGCCGGCACCGATCTCATCAACCAGATGCTGGCCGTGTTCGGCCATGCGCCGATCGACATCAATGGGCTTGTCGCAGGCATCGGCGTGCTGGGCGTCGTCCAAGGTGCTTATTCCACCGAGGTGCTGCGCGGCGCGATCCTTGCCATTCCGCAAGGTCAGGTCGAGGCGGCGCGCGCCTACGGCATGCCGCCCCGGCTGATGCTGAAGCGCATTACCTTGCCGGCGATGCTGCCTTTCGCACTTCCCGGTCTTGCCAATCTCTGGCTGATTTCGACCAAGGATACCGCGCTTCTGGCGATCGTCGGCTTCAGCGAACTGACCCAGACCACCCGTCTGGCCGCCGGCGCGACCAAGGCCTATCTCACCTTCTTCGTCGCCGCCGGCGTCCTTTATCTCTTGTTGTCGCTGGTCTCGAACTTCTTCATTGCCCGTCTCGAACGGTGGGCGCGGCGCGGCATGCCCTCGCTCAGGGACGCATGACGATGGCGATCGATGGCATCATCCGCCCTGCCGCACGCCCGTCGCCGTGGTTGCAGCCGCACCGCATCGTCCTGATGCTGATTGCACTCGGCCTTGTCTTGGCTGCGGCGCTGTTCATGCGCTGGGACTGGCTGCCCACCTACCTGCCGCTTGCCGTGCAAGGCATCTGGCGTACGCTTTGGCTTTTGGTGGTCACGTCGCTGCTTGGCATCGCGCTCGCCATTCCGCTTGGCCTCGCCCAGGCGGCCGGTCCGAAATTCTTCAGCGCCCCGGCGCTGGCGTTCTGCACCGTCATTCGCGGCACGCCGCTTCTGCTGCAACTATGGCTGCTTTATTACGGGCTAGGCTCCCTGTTTCCGCAATTTCCCTGGATAAGGGACAGTTTCCTGTGGCCTTATCTGCGCCAGGCATGGCCCTATGGCGTGTTGTCGCTGACGCTCTCTTATGCCGGCTATGAGGGCGAGGTGATGCGTGGGGCCTTTGCCGGCGTGCCACGCGGCCAGCTTGAGGCGGCGCGCGCCTTCGGCATGAGCCGCTGGACGACGTTCCGGCGCATCTGGCTGCCGCAGGCGCTCTATCGGGCGCTGCCGACGCTGGCCGGTGAAACC
Organism: Mesorhizobium sp.; assembly: GCA_036500025.1. Lineage (GTDB taxonomy): Bacteria > Pseudomonadota > Alphaproteobacteria > Rhizobiales > Rhizobiaceae > Mesorhizobium. Next base: position 5,093 of record DASYCS010000245.1, read on the forward strand.
GTGCTGCAACTGAAGGCAACGCCGCTGGTGGCCACCATTACCATGGTGGATGTCTATTCGGTGGCGTCGCGCGTGCGGCAGGAGACGTTCATCACCTACGAACCCTTGCTGCTGCTGGCCGTGGTCTATATGGCGGTCACCGGCATTCTGGTGTTCGTTTTCCGCCGGATCGAAGCGCGAATGCCAAGCAGGGTAGGCTAACCCCGGGATCGGCACGATGCATCTCAGTCTAGAGCAGGCGACCGGCCTGTGCCGCATGGCTTTGCTCGGCGCCGGCGCTGGCGATGAGGCGGCGCGCTCGCTTGCCGCCGCCTGCGTCGCGGCGCAAGCCGAAGGCAATGATGGCGTCGGCCTGTCGCACCTGATCGACTATCTCGAAGCGCTGGACGCCGGCCGCATCGACGGCAAGGCCGAGCCGGTTATCACCCGGCCTGCCCTGGCGGTCTATCTGTCCGATGCGCGGGCCGGCATCGCACATACGGGTTTCGACCGGACGGTCGACGACCTCGCCAAGGCGGCAAGGCTGTTCGGCGTCGCCATTTTCTCACAGAAGAATGCTTATACCTGCGGCGCGCTCGGCTATTTCACCGGGCGGCTGGCCGCCAAAGGTCTTGTCTCGTTCGCCGCCACCAATGGTCCTGCCTTGCTGGCGGGCGGTGGCTCGGCCAAGCCGGTCTACAGCACCAACCCGATGTCTTTTGCCGCGCCTGCCGCCGATGGCGTCCCCCTGCTTATCGATCAGGCCTCCAGCGCCGCCGCCTATGTCGCCATCCGCAAGGCGGCGCAGGACGGCGAACAGATTCCCGCCGGCTGGGCGCTCGACGCCGACGGCAACCCGACCGCCGATCCGGCGGCGGCGATGAAGGGCGCGCTGCTGGCCTTCGGCGGCAATCGCGGCGCCAATATCGCCCTGATGGTCGAGGTTCTGGCGGCAGGCCTTTCCGGCGCCAACTGGTCGCTTGACGCGCCGTCCTTCACGGATGGCGTGAAAAGTCCCGCCACCGGCCTTTTCGTCCTCGCCATCGAACCGAAACTGCTCGATCCGGATTTTGAACAGCGCATGGCCGGCCAGATAGAGCGGTTGCGCGGCCATGGCGTGCATGTCCCCGGTCGCGCCGGCAAGGCCATGGCGGACCGCGCGGCTGCGGAAGGCCTGACCGTGCCCAATGAGGTGGTGCAGCGCATCTCCGAATTTGCCGCCAGGCATTCCGCGTAAGACCCCTTCACGCTGCGGCGACAACCGTGCTTCACCCTTTGCCTTTGCCGAAAAACCGATTATGAAACGCCACAGCCAAGCCTGCGGAGCCAGCCATGACCGAAATCCTGCAAACGCCAAAACTCGTCGTCGTTTTCGGCGGTTCGGGCTTTGTCGGCCGCCATGTCGTGCGGGCGTTGGCCAAGCGCGGCTACCGCATTCGTGTCGGCTGCCGCAGGCCTGATCTTGCCGGCCATTTGCAGCCGCTCGGCAATGTCGGCCAGATCCAGCCGGTGCAGGCCAATCTTCGCGTCCGCTGGTCCGTCGACCGCGCCGTCGAGGGAGCCGACCATGTCGTCAATCTGGTCGGCATCCTGCACCAGAGCGGGCGGCAGAAATTCACCACCGTCCATCAGTTCGGCGCGCGCGCCGTGGCCGAAGCCGCCCGTGCCGTCGGCGCCGGCCTGACCCATATTTCTGCGCTGGGCGCCGATGTTAATTCGGCATCGGCCTATGCGCGCACCAAGGCGCTTGGCGAAAGGGCGGTATTCGAAACCCTTCCTGACGCTGTCGTCCTGCGCCCCTCGATCGTTTTCGGACCGGAGGATGAATTCTTCAACCGTTTCGCCGCCATGGCGCGTTTTTCGCCGGTGCTGCCGCTGATCGGCGGCGGCGCGACGAAGCTCCAGCCGGTTTACGCCTCCGACATTGCCGAAGCGGTCGCGCGTTCCGTGGAAGGCAAGGTCGCGGGCGGCCGGATTTACGAGCTTGGCGGACCGAGCGTGCTGACCTTCAAGGAAAGCATGCAGGAGCTTCTGGCGGTCACCGAGCGCAAGCGCCTGCTGGTGCCGGTGCCGTGGTGGATCGCCAACCTTCAGGCATCGGTCCTCGGCCTCTTGCCAAAGCCGTTGCTGACGAAGGACCAGGTCATCCAGTTGCGGACCCACAATGTCGTCTCGCCCGAGGCGGTGCAGCAGGGCCGCACCTTTGCCGGACTTGGCATCCAGCCGCAGGCGCTCGGCACCATCCTGCCCAGCTATCTCTGGCGCTTCCGCGCCGCCGGCCAGTTCCAGCGCAAGCCCGCCGCCTGACGGTTCACGCTTTCGGGAAAATGTAGGCCGGGCAGGAAAACGCAGGCCGGGACGTTTCCGGTCCGTCAGCCCCAGATAAGCAGCGCGACAAGCCCGACGCCGCCGACAATCAGCCGCCACCAGCCAAACAGCGAATAGCCGTGGCGCGAGATGTAGTCGAGCAGGAAGCGCACGACGAACAGCGCCGAGATGAACGCCGCCACGAAGCCGATGGCGATGAGCGAGAAGTCCGATCCCGTCAGCAAATGCCTGTTCTTGATCAGGTCGAAGGCGAATGCCCCGACCATCGTCGGCATGGCGAGGAAGAACGAAAACTCCGCCGCGGCCCGCTTTTCGACGCCAAGCAGCATGGCACCGACAATGGTGGCGCCCGAACGCGAGGTGCCGGGAATCATCGCCAGGCACTGGAACAGGCCGATCTCGATATAGCGCCGCAGGGGGAACCGCTCGACATCGCGGTAGACCGGCTTCAGGTCCATGCGGTCGACCCACAGCAGCACCACGCCGCCAATCAACAGCATGGTGCAGATCAGCTTGGGCGATTCGAACAGCACCGTCTTGATGAAGTCGTGCGCCAGCGCGCCGATGACGGCCGCCGGCAGGAACGCCAGCACGATGCCGAGGACGAAATGCCGCGTCAGCCGGTCGTGGGGAAAATCGATGAGCATCTTCCACAGCCGACGAAAATAAACGCCGAGGATAGCCAGGATAGCGCCGAGCTGGATGAGGATTTCAAATACCTTGCCCGTCGATTCGAAGCCGAGAAAATGCCCCGCAAGCAGGATATGGCCTGTCGAGGACACCGGAATGAATTCGGTCAGTCCCTCGATGATACCGAGCAGGAGGGCTTCAAGGATGGTATGGGTTTCCATGGGGTCTCATTCACGGCTTGCTTGCACGGCTTGCTTGTCATGGCGCGGAACTAACCCTATAGCTCGCAGAATATGACCGCCCTGTGAATCGGGCTGCCAAGACTTATCGGCGCGGGCGGCGATTCGCCAGAGCGCATTTATATCGCTGGACCATGCTGACGCTTTTCCATCACCCGATGTTCGCTTCCTGTCGCTTTGTCCGGCTTGCCTTTGGCGAGTATGGCGAAGAACTGGCCTTGATCGAGGAAAAGCCGTGGACGCGGCGCAAGGAATTCCTGGCGCTCAACCCGGCGGGAACGCTGCCGATCCTGCTTGCCGAGGGCGATGTGCCGATCGTCGGCGCCACCGTCATCGCCGAATATATCGACGAGACGCGCGGCGTTTTGAAGCGCGACAAGCGCCTGTTCGTCGAAGACCCGATCGAGCGCGCCGAAATACGCCGGCTGACCGACTGGTATCTCAACAAGACGGAGAGCGAGGTTACCCGCCATCTGGTGCGCGAGCGCGTGCTGAAGCCGGTAATGCCGGAAACGGCTGGCGGCGGCTCGCCCGATTCGGCGGCGATCCGGGCGGCGCGCGCCAATATCCGCCAGCACATGAAATACACCAACTGGCTGGCCGGCACCCGGCCGTGGCTCGCCGGCAACAAGGTCACCTACGCCGATCTGGCCGCCGCTTCCGCTCTGTCGGTGCTCGACTATCTGGGCGAGATCGACTGGCGCGAGCATCACGCCGCGCGCGAATGGTATACGCGGGTCAAGTCGCGCCCTTCCTTCCGGCCGCTGCTGGCAGACCGCGTGCGCGGCCTCACCCCGGTGTCGCATTATGCGGACCTCGATTTCTGAGGCGGCAAAGCTTCGCGCGCTGATCGACCGCGAGGCGCGGGGCGCGGGCTTCGATGCCGTCGCCGTCACCACGCCGGACGCCATACCGCTCGCCCCCGCAAGACTTGCCGAATTCGTCGACGCCGGCTTTCACGGTTCGATGGGCTGGATCGCCGAAACCCTGCTGCGCCGCAGCGATCCTTCGACACTGTGGCCGGAGGTGCGCTCGATCATCGTGTTGGCGATGAATTACGCGCCGGACAGCGATCCGCGCGACATACTGGCGCGAAAGAGCAGCGGCGCCATCTCCGTCTATGCGCAAAACCGCGACTATCACGATGTTATGAAAGGCCGGCTGAAGGAGATCGCCGGCAAGATCGTCGCCAGGGCGGGCGGCGACGTGAAGGTGTTCGTCGATACGGCGCCGGTAATGGAAAAGCCGCTGGCAGGCGCCGCCGGCCTCGGTTGGCAAGGCAAGCACACCAATCTGGTCAGCCGCGAACATGGCTCATGGCTGTTCCTGGGCACGATCTTCACTACGGCGGCTCTGGAGCCTGGCGCGGCTGAAGCCGACCATTGCGGCTCCTGCCGCGCCTGCCTGGATGCCTGCCCGACCAACGCTTTTCCCGCACCCTACAGGCTCGATGCGCGGCGCTGCATCTCCTATCTCACCATCGAGAACAAGGGGCCGATACCCGCCGAATTCCGGCAGGCCATCGGCAACCGCATCTATGGCTGCGACGACTGCCTCGCGGCCTGTCCGTGGAACAAGTTCGCCCATGCCGCCTCCGAGGCGAAGCTTTGCGCGCGCGACGATCTGCGCGCGCCGGCGTTGGCCGGGCTGCTGGCGCTGGACGATGCGGCGTTTCGCAGCTTCTTCTCCGGCTCGCCGGTCAAGCGCATCGGCCGCGACCGCTTCCTGCGCAATGTGCTGATTGCAGCGGGCAATTCGAGCGATCCGGCGCTTGTTCCATCGGTTCGGACCCTGATGGGCGATGGGTCGCCATTGGTGCGCGGCGCGGCTGTCTGGGCGTTGTCGCAGCTTGTGCCGGCCGGCGAATTCACCGATAGCGCGAAGGCCGGGCTTTTGAGCGAACATGACGATGAAGTTCGCGGCGAATGGCTTGCCGCCATGCGGGCGGTACGGGAAATTGAAATGGAGACGCCTGCATGAGCTTGGGCAGAATATTCATCTTCGGCGCAGGCTATTCGGCAAAAGCGTTTGCAAAAGCAGCATCCGCGACCGGCGCGAAGATGGTCGGCACGACACGCTCTCCAGAAAAATTCGATGCGTTGCGGCAGGCGGGCTTGCAGCCCTTGCTGTTCGACGGCGCGCTGACGCTGGAAATCGAAGGGGCGCTCGCTGAAACCACGCACCTCATCATTTCCACGGCGCCCGACGAAGCCGGCGATCCGGTGCTGAACGCCGCGCGCAAAGCGATTGTGAATTCCATGCCGTCGCTGGCATGGATCGGCTATCTGTCGACGGTCGGCGTCTATGGCGACCATGGCGGCGACTGGGTGGACGAGAGCGCCGAATGCCGCCCGGTGTCTCGCCGCTCCGTCATGCGGGTTGCGGCCGAGCAGGAATGGCTGGCGCTTGGCCGGCAGGTCGAGCGGCCCGTCGCAGTCCTGCGTCTTTCCGGCATCTATGGGCCGGGCCGCAACGCCTTCGTCAATTTGCAAAATGGCACAGCCAAGCGGCTGGTCAAGCGGGATCAGGTGTTCAACCGGATCCACCGCGACGATATTGCCGGCGCGCTTTGCCAACTCGCCGGACAGCATCGCGGGGGCGTCTTCAACATTACCGACGATCTTCCAGCGCCGCCGCAGGATGTCGTCGCCTACGCCGCAAAGCTGATGGGCGTCGCGCCGCCACCGGAAATCCCGTTCGAGATGGCGCAATTGTCGCCGATGGCGCGCTCCTTTTACGGCGAGAACAAGCGAGTGGCCAACAAGGCGATCAAGGAGGCCGGCTACCCGTTGCGTTTCCCCGATTATCGCTCGGCCTTCGAGCGAATGTGGACCGATGGCAATTGGGCCGAGGGTGAAGCCCGCAGCCCGATGAAGCGATCGTGATCGCCGGACGCGACATTGCCGGTGATCGCGATATTTCGGCGCGTTAAACTTCCGCTAACCACGGCGGCTCAAGGTCCGGCAAAAAGGTCAAAGGTCTGAGATGGAAGAAATGCTGCTTCGTTCCCGTGGTGGTAACCGCCTGTTGACTGCTGCGCTCGCCGCCATCACGGTGCTGGCGCTTGGCGTGCAGCCTTCCGGCGCGGTCGAGCGGG
>DASYCS010000246.1:0-6845 GCA_036500025.1 Mesorhizobium sp.
CCGATGATCGGAACGTCAGGGTAGACCAGCCTGACTTTGCGTACGATCTCGGCCACCGGCTTGACGCAAAACGCTTCGAAATTGGCCTCGTCCAGAATCCCGGACCAGGAATCGAAGATCTGCACAACGTCGGCGCCCGCCTCGATCTGCCGGATAAGGTAGGCCGCCGAATGATCGGCCAGTATGGCAAGCAGCCGCGCGAATGCCGCCGGTTCACGATAGGCAAACAGCCGCGTCGGCGCCTGGTCCGGCGTGCCGTGCCCGGCGATCATATAGGTGGCGACGGTCCACGGCGCCCCGCAAAAGCCGATCAGCGTCGTTTCACCGGGCAATTCCTTGCGCAGCCGCCGCACCGTCTCATAGACCGGTTCGAGATTCACGTGAAACGCTTCGCCGTCCAGGCCGGCTATTTCAGCCGCCGTAATCGGCGTCATCATCGGCCCGCGCCCTTCCTCGAAACGCAGGTCGCGGCCCAGCGCATGCGGCACGACGAGAATGTCGGAAAACAGGATCGAGGCGTCGAAGCCGAAACGCTCGATCGGCTGTAGCGTCACCTTCACGGCAAAGTCGGGATTATAGCAAAGGTCGAGAAATGACCCGGCCTGCTTGCGCGCCTCCCGGTATTCCGGAAGGTAGCGGCCTGCCTGACGCATCATCCAGACCGGAGGCGGAAAAACCGTCTCGCCTTTGAGAACGTTCAGCATGGTGCGATTTGCAGGCATCAAGCCCCTCATTCACAAGCCCCTCTATAATTAAAGATTCTATCGAAAAGAGTCTTCTGATTCTAAGAGTCTGTTGGTTGTGGTGGTTTGCCTCTGTCCCCAATCCGCGCCAAAAAAGCCAGACAGCATATTGTCGCGTGTTCTTTTCTCACAATAGGAAAACAGTGGGGATAAGTGCAGATTCCCCATCTGAATCAAATCGCTATGAAATTCTCCAAAAAAAGAACCGTTGTGGACCAAGCCTGAAGTGCTAAATCCTTCCCCGGACTTTTCCCCAGCGGCTCGAAGATCGCCGCCCGCACCCAATTGTGGACAAGTCCGCAACTGATACAGTCGCTCTTCGCCATCCTTGCCGAAAGCCCGTCTTTTTCCACATCAACCCACAGCCCGGCCGTGAACCCTGTGAACAAACCCCAAAGCTTCTTCCACCTGCATCTGATTTCCGATGCGACGGGCGAGACGCTGCTTGCCGCCGGCCGCGCCGCCTCGGCGCAATATAAGGACGCGCGCGCCATCGAGCATATCTACCCGCTTGTCCGCACCGAAAAGCAGCTGATGAAGGTGTTCGACGACATAGAGGAAGAGCCGGGCATCATCCTCTATACGCTGGTCGACGAGAAGCTCGCCCGCAGCATCGATGAGCGCTGCGCTGCCATGGGCCTGCCTTGCGTTTCGGTGCTGGAGCCGGTGCTTAGCGTATTCCAGTCCTATCTCGGCACGCCGGCCGGCCGGCGAGTCGGCGCCCAGCATGTGCTCGACGCCGATTATTTCCGCCGCATCGACGCGCTGAACTTCACCATGGAGCATGATGACGGCCAGTTGCCGCTCAACATGGAAGACGCCGACATCGTGTTGATTGGCATTTCGCGCACCTCGAAGACGCCGACCTCGATCTATCTCGCCAATCGCGGCATCAAGACCGCCAATATCCCGATCGTGCTCGGCGTTCCGGTGCCTGAAAGCCTGGTCAGCGCCAAGACGCCGCTGGTCGTCGGCCTGATCGCCACGGCGGAGCGCATCTCGCATGTGCGCCAAAGCCGCGCGCTCGGCGTCACCAACGGCTACGAGGCCAATGAATATATCGACCGCGCGACCATCACCGAGGAACTGGCCTATGCGCGCCAGATCTGCACGCGCCACGGCTGGCCGATGATCGATGTCAGCCGCCGCTCCATCGAGGAAACCGCCGCAGCCATCGTTGCCCTGCGCGGCAAGCGCTGACCGCTTCCCACGCGGCCGGCCAGCCGAATGAAATAAAACGGAATAAAATGACGGAAAAGATCATCCTCGCTTCAGCCAGCCCGTTTCGCAAGGCGCTGCTGGTCAATGCCGGCGTCACGGTGGAAGCGGTGCCTCCCGATGTCGATGAACGCGCCCTTGAAGCGCCGTTGCAGGGCAGCGGCGTGTCGCCGGAAGATGTCGCCGCAATTCTGGCCGAAGCCAAGGCCGTCAATGTCAGCGAGAAGAAACCCGGCGCATTGGTGCTTGGCGCGGACCAGACGCTGTCGCTCGGTGACGAGGTGTTCCACAAGCCCGCCGACATGGAAGGCGCGCGCCGCCATCTTCTGGCGCTGTCGGGCAAGACGCACCAGTTGAACAGCGCCGCCGTGCTGGCGCGCGACGGCGTCGTGTTATGGCGGCATGTCGGTATCGCCAACCTGACCATGCGCAAGCTCGATCCGGCCTTCATCGGCCGCCATCTGGCCGGTGTCGGCGAGAAAGCCTTGGGCAGCGTTGGCGCCTACCAGATAGAAGGCGAGGGCATCCAGCTGTTCGAAGAGGTCGACGGCGACTATTTCACCATCGTTGGCCTGCCGCTGCTGGCCGTGCTGGCCGAATTGCGCAAGCTGGGGGCGATCGATGGCTGATCCGTTCAAGAAGGCCTTCGTCACCGGCCATCCCATCGCCCATTCCCGTTCGCCGAAAATCCACGCTTATTGGCTGGCGAAATATGGCATCGAAGGCAGCTACGAAGCAATCGACGTCGCGCCGGAGAAATTCGCCGAATTCCTGGCGGGCCTGCAAGGGCAGGGGCTTCGCGGCGGCAATGTCACCATTCCGCACAAGGAGACGGCCTTTGCGCTGGTCCGGCGGCGCGACGAGGCGGCGGAGCAAATCGGCGCGGTCAACACGCTGTGGTTCGAGGACGGCCTCCTATGCGGCGGCAACACCGACGCGCACGGCTTTGCCGCCAATCTCGATGAACATGCGCCGGGCTGGGCGCAAAACGGTGCGGCGGTCGTGCTTGGGGCGGGGGGTGCGGCGCGCGCCGTCATCCATGCGCTGAAAGGCCGTGGCGTGAAGGATATCCGCATCGTCAACCGCACCCTGTCGCGGGCGCGCGAGCTTGCGCAGCGCTTCGGCGCGGGCGTCTCGGCGCATGAAACGGCGGCGACCGGTGAATTGCTGGCCGGTGCCGGCCTGCTCGTCAACACGACCTCGCTTGGCATGCACGGCAATGAGGCTGTTGCCGCCGACCCGGCACGGTTGCCCGGCCACGCCATCGTCACCGACATCGTCTATGTTCCGCTGGAAACACCGCTTTTGGCGACAGCGCGCCTGCGCGGGTTGAAGACCGTCGATGGCCTGGGCATGTTGCTGCATCAGGCCGCCCCCGGCTTCGAGCACTGGTTCGGCGTTCGCCCTCAGGTCACGCCGGAACTGCGCGCGCTGGTCGTTGCCGACCTGGCGGGTGAAAAGAAATGATCGTGCTTGGCCTCACCGGCTCGATCGGCATGGGCAAGTCGACGGCGGCGAAGATGTTTGCCGATGCCGGCGTGCCGGTGCACGATTCCGACGAAGCCGTGCATCGCCTCTATGCCGGCGCGGCCGCGCCGCTGGTCGAGGCGGCGTTCCCGGGCACGGTCGTCGATGGCGTCGTCGACCGCTCGCTTCTGGGCGGGCAGGTGATCGGCAATCCGGCCGCGCTTAAAAGACTAGCGGCGATCGTCCATCCGCTGGTCCGCACCGATGCCGACGCCTTTCTGGCGCGAAACCGCGCGAAGAATGCGCCGCTTGCCGTGCTCGATATCCCGCTATTGTTCGAGACGGGCGGCCGCGTTCGCGTCGACAAGGTCGTTGTCGTCAGCGCACCGGCAAAAGCGCAGCGCGCCCGCGTGCTGGCAAGGCCGGGGATGAGCGAGGAGAAGTTCGCTTCCATCCTGTCGCAGCAGGTGCCCGATGCCGAAAAGCGCGCTCAGGCGGATTACGTAATCGACACCGGCGGCGATTTCGACGCCACCCGCGCGGCGGTTTTGAAAATCATCGCCGAACTGACGGGGGATAAGGGTGCCTCGCCGGCATCCTGAACTTGCAGCGCCGGCCGCCAGTCTCCATTTTAAGCCGTCGGCGCAACTGCGTCGTCGCCCATCCGACGGAGCCGGCCACTTGCGTGAAATCATCTTCGATACCGAAACCACCGGCCTCGATTCGCGCGAAGACCGCATCATCGAGCTTGGCGGCATCGAACTGGTCAACCGCTTTCCCACCGGGCGCACCTTCCACAAATTCATAAACCCGCAAGGCCGCGTCATCCATCCCGACGCCCAGGCGGTGCATGGCATCAGCGCCGCCGACCTAGCCGACAAGCCGGGCTTTCACGAAATTGCCGAGGAGTTTCTTCTCTTCATCGATGGCGCGAAGCTGGTCGCGCACAATGCCAATTTCGATATCGGCTTCCTCAATTTCGAGTTCGGACGGCTCGGCCATCCGGCGATCGACGCGCTGCTGGTCGTCGATACGCTGGCGCTGGCCCGCCGCAAGCACCCGATGGGGCCGAACTCGCTCGACGCGCTGTGCCGGCGCTACGGCATCGACAACACGCACCGCACCAAGCATGGCGCGTTGCTCGATTCGGAATTGCTGGCTGAAGTCTATATCGAGCTGATCGGCGGCAAGCAGGCGGCGCTCGGCCTCGACGGCGTGGTGCCGGCGGCCGGCCGCCGGGAAGCCGGGCAGGTGGCCATCGTCGTCCAGGCTCGCCCGGCGCCGCTCGCGCCCCGGTTGAGCGAGGCGGACCGCGCCGCCCACGCCGAAATGGTCGGCACGCTGGGAGAAAAGGCATTGTGGCTCAAGGCCGGCATCGCATCATGAAAAACCCGGCGCGAGGCCGGGTTTAATGGTCGTCTGCGCCAGTCCGGTTTTAGAGCATTTACAGCAAAAGCGTGGAACGGTTTTGCGTCTGGAAATGCAGCTGAAACAAAGAGATAGAGCGGTTTTACCGATTCGGTAAAAACCAGAACCGCGCTAGCTGACCTGAACCTTGGAAGCGGCCTGATCCTCGGCCATCTTCTGCTGGAACATCTGCGCGAAATCGATGGGGTCGAGCATCAGCGGCGGGAAGCCGCCATTGCGCGTCGCCTCGGCGATGATCTGGCGGGCGAACGGGAACAGCAGGCGCGGGCATTCGATGAACAGGATCGGCAGCATATGTTCCTGCGGGAAGCCACTGACCGCGAATACGCCGCCATAGACCAGTTCCACGTTGAACAGCACTTCCTTGTCGAAGGAAGCCTTGGCGTTCAGCGTCAGGTTGACGTCGAACTGGTTGTCCGAGAGCGGGTTGGCGTTGACATTGACGTTGATGGCGATGCCGGGAGCCTTGTCGCGGCCGCGCAGCGAGTTCGGCGCGCCGGGGCTTTCGAACGACAAATCCTTGACGTACTGGGCAAGCACGTTGAGCGAAGGCTGCGCGCCGTTTCCATTGCTGCCGGCGCCGGTCGCCGCGTCGTTGTTTTCGGCCATGAGCCCTGTCCCCTTGCCTGGACCGTTCAGGCCCGGATTGAAATCGGGCGTTGGCTACCATGGCCGGCATGACAAGACAAGGTTTTACGGCCTGCCCGCAGGCTCGGGCCTACTTGTCCTTGAGCCGTCGCCAGGGCGAGTCCGGATCGGACCTGCCGCCGCTCCTGGAATAATCTTCGTCGTCGAGGTCGATGACCTTGCCGCGCTCGCGGCTGCGGAAACCGCCACCGAAGCCGCCCGTGCCGAAACTCCCGGCAACGGCCACGCGGCCCTTCAGCCGGCTCCAGGCGAAATCGCGCACCGGCGGCAACAGCAAAAGCAGCGCAAAAATATCGGTCAGGAAACCGGGCACGATGAGCAGTACGGCGGCCAGCACGATCATCGCGCCATGGGCGAGCTGCCGGCTAGGATCGCGCTGCGCGTCCATTTCGGCGCGCACCTTGGCCATTACGCCCAACCCTTGATGGCGCAGCAGCATCGAGCCGGCAACCGTCGAGGCCAGTACCAGGCCGACGGTGGCCAGCGCTCCGATATGGCGGCCGACGATGACGAAGCCGGCTATTTCCAGAAATGGAAGCGCGAGAAACAGGATAGGAAAGGTGGAGATACGCAAATCCGGCCCGATCGGTTCGAGTTTGGCCAACAGGCGCAATCGGCGCTGGCACACAGCCTGCTAGATAGGTATGCCCGCCTTTGATTTGAATGATGGCGCCGGCAGTTCTATATGCTTAGCCTGTTCTATATGCTTTGATGGTGGAACGCCATGCTGCGGCGTGGACGGCCGATGGGGCCGCAACAGGATTGATGGCGCAAGACATGGGACTTTTCGACTTCGGCACGATTTTCTTTGTGATCGCGGCGGTGGTGATCTTTTTCCAGCTGCGCAACGTGCTTGGCCGCCGCACCGGCAGCGAGCGCCAGCCTTTTGATCCCTATTCAAGCCGCACGACCGCCAAGGATGCCTCGAAGGCACCGGAAAACGTCATCTCGCTGCCGCGCAAGCGGGCGCCGGGCGAGCCGCCGGTCGATGTCTACGCCGCCATAGACGCCTTCGCCAAGCCCGACACCGATCTCAACAAGGGCCTGCGCGCCATCAAGGACAATGACCCGACTTTCGAGCCGAAGGGCTTCGTCGACGGCGCCAGGATGGCCTATGAGATGATCGTGATGGCCTATGCCGACGGCGACCGCAAGACGTTGAAGAACCTGCTGTCGAAGGAGGTCTATGACGGATTCGTCGCCGCGATCGGCGAGCGCGAGGCGAAATCGGAAAAGATCCAGTCGTCCTTTGTCGGCATCGACAAGGCCGATATCGTTTCGGCCGAAATGAAGGGCGGCGAGGCCCACCTTACGCTGCGCATCGTCAGCGAGCTTATTTCG